>ONBC01000049.1 GCA_900315955.1 uncultured Prevotella sp. | reverse complement strand
CATCTCGTAGAGCTGTGGGAAGAGAATGTTCTCCTCCTTGGCGAAGTGGCTGTCGAGTTCCTCAAACGAAGCGGCTACAGCATCTCTCACGTCTAAGAGCTCGGGGTGATGGACACCATGTACGCTGGCTACCTTACTGACGAGTTGCATGAGTGCTTCGTGGTGAAGGTGGAAATTGCGGTGATGCTTCTTCAGCACATAGTCGAGAAGCAGGTCCAGTGGCCAGTTGGCGAAGTCGGGAGCGCCGCCGGTTTTCTTCTCGCAGGCTGTCTGCAGTGTGTCCGAGCCGTGGCAGCAGTAGTCGATGCCCATCTGCTCAAGTGTCTGTGCACGATTGAAATCCTCGGCTACAATGGAGCCGACCGTCATGTCCTTTGTCAGTTTGCTGTTCATAATCGTATATCTTTAATTGTTATTTGTTTACTTGTCTTTTCGACTTCACTGACATAATTGCAAAAGTGATACCATTGTGGCACGATGTCGAAAATACAACTGCCGTTGGTAGCAAATGTTATCTCTGCTCTGCCATGCGGTTCACATAGGTGACCGTGCGGTAACAATTGTGGCCACACAATTAATAATAAAAAGACGGCACGGCTTTTGTGACAATTAGGTTAGAAGAGATACCAATAATATGCTGACAATGATGGCAAACAATGAAACGAATGATTTGAGGAGTGAGACGATGAGAGCCAACATTCGAAGAGGAGAACGTACAAGAGTGGTCATCGTGGGATGCGGATTGGGCGGTCTGAAGCTGGCCATTAGTCTGCGTCATTCAGGCTTTCAGGTGGTAGTCGTAGACAAAAACAACTATAACCAGTTTCCGCCACTCATCTACCAGGTGGCCTCGGCTGGATTGGAGCCCAGCAACATTGCGTTTCCTATTCGGCGGCTGTTTCAAGGCTATCCCCACTACTATTTCCGTATGGCTGAGGTGATGTCGATCGACGAAAAAGAAAAAGCTATTCAAACCTCTGTCGGCACCATTCACTACGACTACTTGGTGCTGGGCATGGGAGCAACGACCAATTTCTTTGGCAACGAGCAGATTGCGCGCAACGCATTCCCGATGAAGACTGTCAGCGACGCAATGGCTCTGCGCAACCATATCCTACATAATCTGGAGCTGGCGGAAACGGAGACAGACGCTGACAAACGGCAGAAATTTATGAATGTGGTCATCGTGGGTGGCGGGCCATCCGGTGTGGAGATTGCGGGCGCGCTCGCCGAGATGAAGAAATACGTAGTACCGCGCGACTATCCTGATTTGGCTGACCGGATGCATATCTATCTCGTCAACTCTGGTGACCGGTTGCTCAAGGCGATGGATAAAAAATCGTCAGCTACGGCAGGGAAGGAGCTGGTTCGCATGGGTGTTCATGTGCGCAAAGGTTGGCGAGTCACCGACTATGATGGTCGTGTTGTGAGAATGAAAAATGGCGAGACCATCGAGTCGGCTAATGTCATCTGGGTGAGTGGCGTGAAAGCCAACACCATAGCAGGCTTACCGGATGAGGCCGTGGGGCATGCGGGGCGATTGCTTTGCGACCGCATGAACCGTGTGAAAGGTATGACCGACGTGTTTGCTATTGGCGACCAAAGTCTTATCGAGGGTGATGCAGCATGGCCACAAGGTCACCCACAGCTGGCCCAAGTGGCATTGCAACAGGCCGAGAACGTGGCGCGGAATATCGTTCGGAAAGAGCATGGTCAGGACATGCGTCCCTTTGTCTACAAGCAGATGGAAGTTCGGCGGGCTCACGGCCTGGCTGTTGTGGCTTGTCGTGCACCTGCGGTCGATTCTCGGCGTAAAGAACAAGTTCTTCGTGCTGCTCAACTGGCTGTGGAACTATGTCAACTACAAGCAGAGCCTGCGACTGATATTAAGGTCAAATAGGGAGAAATGAAGGACGGCGGTCGTCCGTTCCCGCCAGCTCCATATCTACCGCAACGGCAAGAAAGTGCTGGTACTGAAAGGGAAAGCAGAACCACAGATCGTAAGGGAAGATCCGATAGACGAATTAATCAAACAATGACAATGGAATCAAGAAAAGATATTGCATGTGAGTTCTTGGAAGAAGACCTTGGTCTTATTCGGCTATTTCGGTGAGTGCTCCTGTAGTGAAAACATCGGAGACTACAGATTTAACAACTTTTACATGTCCGACTATCACTTGTATTGCCGCATTTCCAACCAAAAGGTAAGTAAGCCACTTTCTGGTGCCTTCTTGCAGCAATTACCGAAAGTTAGTACTTTTGCAGTGTCAAAATAAAAGTAGAACAATGAACGAAAACATATCGATGTTACAGACCGCACTCAGATTCTTAGACGAACATAACGAAATTTCTTTTGCCACATGCGAGGGATATCTTCCGAAAATTCGCATCTTTCAGATTATGCGGCGTGAGGGCCATATGCTCTACTTTGCCACTTCTGCAGAAAAAGCAGTATGGCGTGAACTGCTGCAAAACCAGCATGTGGAGTTGCTGGCATACGCCGACAACATCTCAGTCCGTTGCAGAGGCATGGTGACCTTCAATGTAGAGGATAGCGTGAAGCAATGGATCTATGACCATAATCCCGTGTTGTCCCGCCTCTACGACAGTTGGGAAGGAATGGCTTTTTTCTGTCTGCCGATTGCCGAGTTGGACTACTACGATCTGACTCCTACCCCACCTGTCTTCAAGCATTTTAACTTGAAGACAGGTGAAGTCAGCAACGGTTTCGTCTGCTCGCGATTTAAAAGCAAATAACTGATTATTAAAGAAATAAGGACCATGGACAGACTGGAGAATCTGAAGAATATCATCATGTACCTGATGGCTGATGAGCATGTCAGCTATCAGAATGGAGCACCCGTCAGCATGAATCTCCGTTGTGACGATACCTTCGTAGAGGACAGTCTCTGGCACCGGCAAGCCAAACGCCACAACGACTTCGTCTACAAGGCATCCGACAAGTCGCTCCTGCTCCTTGAGTTTGGCGTAGGCTTCAACACTCCCGGCATCATCCGCTTCCCCTTCGAGCAGATGGCCGCACAATTACCAGATACTACCCTCGTACGTTTCAATCGTGACTTTCCGCAACCATCTTTACAAGGAATCAAAAATTACGTAGCTATCACAGAAGACGTTACAAAAATAATTTGAGACTGGATTCTTTCTTGCCATAAGATACATTAAAGATACGATACGCAGCCCGCTTACTATTTGTTGTGCTCAAGCCACTCTGTGCGGACTGCATCTGGAAGATGCTTCACAGAAAAGTCCGAAAAAGTCACGTTAAAGCCGTTTCCGTCCGGACTTGCCCCCATCGCACCAACTCTTACAGGGCGGTTGGCCTCCATCCAAGCGTTGCGCATCATGGTGTATTCCTTGTCGTCAAACGAATAGAAAATCTCTATCGCATCTTTTCGGCGGACAGCCTTTATCCATATAAAATCTACAGGCTTGTTGAGGGTTATGACACTCCAGTCGGATGTGTGATGGGTCACCACAGTGCTGAGATTGAATTTTCCGTCGACATACTCTATTCCGGCTTTGATATAGTTCTCATGATCGATGCGAATCATCATGCCGGCCTGGTCGAAGCGCGCCTTATAATCGCCGAACACCTTCACCTTGGCCTCAAACTCCCCGCCGTATTCGGCATAATAGAACGGAGCGTCATCAACGGTAAACCCATAGTGTGAGATACGCCAGTAATCACTTTTTGGAGTGACCGACATGGTGAGCTTGTTATTAGTGATGTTCCACTGCGACGGTTCATTGAACCAGTTCATCTTTTCAAGTGTCTGTGCCGATACTGCCAAACCCGACAACAGAACGAATGCTGTTATAAAAAACTTCTTTACCATATATGTTATTTTATAGTCTTATCTTGTCTAATAACCATTTTTATAGTTAACTTTGCAAAGGTAATCAATAGTTATATAGTGTGCAATGACTATAAATAACCATTTTTATCATGAGCTGTCTCAAGAAACTTAATCAACTTCTTAAAAGTCAATCCTTTAACGGTGACACAATAGATGTCAGTCAATTGCTTGATTATGCCAAAAACATATCTCAGATAGAGAATGTCACGGTTGTAGTCAGCGATATGCGGTGTGGCATAAGTCGGATATTCCCTGGAAAGTTCGGCATCGTTTTGGGAGTCTCGAATTACGTTGAAGAGAATTCTATTTGGGAGAAAGCCATCCTCAACCTGATGACAGAAAAGCAACGTGAGGAAAAGTATCTTGCCGAACTTCGGTTTTTCAACTTCTTGCGTCATGTCCCACGCCATGCCCGGCCTGACTATTATCTTGTATCAAAATTGCGGATGAAGGCAGCAACGGGAGACACAATAGATGTGATTCACCGGATGTATTATATTTATGCCGACGATTCAGAAACTGTTACCCATGCATTATGCTTGTATGGCCGTCCCACCTTTGACTTCATTGGCAAAAACAGGATCGTCAATTCATTCACGGGAATTTCTGAAGAATTGACAGCCTCCGGCGACTCGTCGATTCTCAGTCGACGTGAGAAGCAGGTGTTGACACTCATCGATTCGGGAAAGAGGAGTTACGAGATTGCAAATATTTTATCCATCAGCAAAAACACGGTTAGCCGTCACCGTCAGCAAATACTTGCCAAACTCCAAGTGAAAAACTCGATGGAAGCGTGCCGTATAGCAAAGACAATGAAGATCATTTAGAGCAATTATGTACAGATGACCAAAAACAACGAATGCGAAACTCAGTCCGTAACATTTCTCTTATCTTTGGTCAGCATTCACTGAATAGCCATAGAAATGCCAATGGAGTCGAAAGCCTACGTCCTTAGATTGCATAATGAGCTCCTTAATTCTGTCAATAGCAGGCTTGGCCTTTGTCTTGGCCTCGTTTATCCAGTTAACCATTGAGTCCTCGCTTATCGAAAAATTACATACTTCAAGCAAGAAGTCGGCAATACGCCCATAAGGTAGAAACTGTACTACAGAAAGGTAGACGACGAGACTTTTGACAGAAGCATCATAGACAATGGCATTTGTCCCACGTTTCCTTGAAAGACGCTTCTTAAGATCCTCTATTATCGTATTGCGCTTGCTTACCTCTGCGTTCTTATCCCAAGGTGGGATTGAAATGCATTCGCTGGATAGTTACTGATTATATGGTAATTGCCGACCTTCGCACCCAGAAACATCTGTTAAGAAATAATTAAATTTTTGAGCTATGGGATTTACTTGAATACATCATAGAACAGGAAACAACCAATAGTAATTGGTTCCAGAGCATAGTCAAATGATGTACATGAGGTTCAAACAGGTAACAAATATAACCGTTTGGTTTCGCTATCCCCAGACCTCATCCGCGATTTCTCTTACGAGATCTATCTTCGCCCACTATCGATCCTCTGTGAGCTTATTGCCTATCTCGCAGGAAGCGAATCCGCACTGCGGGCTGAGACACAGTCTGTCGAGTGGTACATACTTCTCTGCCTCGTGGATGCGGCGTATCACCTCTTCCTTGTTTTCCAATACAGGCGATTTGGTCGTTATCTATCCGAGTATGACCTGCTTGTCTTCAGGAATATACTTCAGAGGTTCGAAACTGCCGGAGCGCTCGTCGTCGTATTCCAGATAGACGGCATCGACGTTTTCCTGGGCAAACACATAGGGGGCTACAGGGTCATAGGCACACTTGCTGGCCCATGATGAGTGGTAATTGCCCCGACAGATATGGGTATAGATAACAAGGTCATCCGGTTTGTCTTGCAGGGCAAGATTGTTCACCTCAAGATAGCGCACAGCTTCTCCTTCAAGCGTGAAGCCGGTGCCCGCCAGTGCCTTCCAATAATCATCGTCGATGATCATTCCCCAAGTGCAGTCGTCGAATTGCAGATTGCCGACAGCTTAGCCTCATCCGTCATGACAAAACATCGTTGGCAGTCGAGCATGGCAAAGTGTTTTTCAATAATGGGGTGATCCGACTTGGTGTGTCCAAACACCTGAAAGCTGTATCCTCCCTGACTTTCTGTCGGCCAGCCAAAGCTAACGTGTTCTCTGACATCGGACCACAACGGACTCCCGGTCAAATTTGTGCCCATCCGGGTCTGTCCTATCTCGGCCAACGCTCTCCAGCCATCTTCTGTCTCTTTCAGGCGATTGAGGTTTGCTGCGCTGAGATCACCGACCAAATCTTTGTGTCTCGAATACCAATCTTCAGTGACACCGGCATGGCTAAATAGAATTTTCTTGCCCTCTACCCGGCCTTCGTAAGCTATTTGCAGAACTGGGCAAGCAGTAAGGAGCGACTTTATGTCGCTGACATGCTCCTTGCTTTTCCTGCTACCGCCTCCATAAACGGCAAAAATACTGCTCATATAGTGCGCGTCATGATTGCCGATAAGCATTGTTGTGCTGTCCCATAGCTCATGGTCAGTTATGAAGTCCATTATCTCGTGCCAATTGTCAATGGCATCTGCTTCTGATATCCTCTCGTAGCGATAAGGGTCGAAGTAATCGCCAAGGAAGATAATGCGCTCTGCCTTGTCACAGTATTTCTCCATGGGGGTTCTCCAATATTTCCGTCCATGGATATCGGGGATGATGAGGTATTTGATATTCATACAAAGGCTCCTTCGTTCACGCACTAATTATAATTCCGCTGTGCTCATCAAGCATACCC
Source organism: uncultured Prevotella sp. (assembly GCA_900315955.1). Taxonomy (GTDB): domain Bacteria; phylum Bacteroidota; class Bacteroidia; order Bacteroidales; family Bacteroidaceae; genus Prevotella. The sequence continues at coordinate 12,860 of ONBC01000049.1, read as the reverse complement.
CGGCATCCGTCCTCAATGAGGTCGAGGGCAAGTTCAAAGTCTTCACCGTCGCCATAGTATGGATCGGGAACCGAGGTTCTATCCTTATATTTGATGAAATAGTCGGCCATGCGAATAACCTTGTGGCGCTCAGCGTCGTTGTGCGCCTTACGGCAGATGTCATGGTAGTTTTCATCGTCCATGACCACGATGAAGTCAAAGTCGGCAAAGTCGTGACGGGCATCAAACTGGCGCGCGACATGGTTAATGTTGTATCCTCGCTTTGCGCCATGAAAGCGCATGCGCTGATCAGGCAGCTGCCCTACGTGCCAAGATCCTATTCCTGCAGAATCGATATAAAACTTAGCGGTAAGGTCTGCGTCATCGACGTATTTCTGCATGATGGCGTTGGCCGCCGGGGAGCGGCAGATGTTGCCCAAGCAGATGAAAAGTATCTTAATCTTGTCCATAATCTTATTTAGCGTTTGTAAAAGTAGCAATTATTTTAAGACTAAAAGCACAAATCGGGATTTTTTTATTCTAAAAATTACATTTTGCTTTTTTCCCTCGTTTTCATTCTGTCTATCGTCTCATAGCGCTTACCGCAGAAACGGCTTCAACACGAAGGTAAGGAGACGGGAGAAAGTCCATCCTCTGCCTTTGTGTTGATCAGATCTATCAGCGACTTGGCCATGCGAACCTCTCCGGGATGGACATATTTGTTTTCACGGGTCTCCATTTGTTCCCTATTAGCTGTATCTTTTCTTCTTTCAAGAGGCTTTTTTCGGTCAATCCAAGTGATCGACCCTATTGCGGTGAGGCAAACCAGTTTTTCACATGTCAAAATTAACCTATTCCGCGCTGTTATAACATAAATTGCCTATCGTACGGCAAACATCGTTAAAGATTGACGGGAAATAACGCATTGCGCCGTCAAAAGACTATCTTTGCATTGCACAGTGTAAGGAAGGGCAGCTGCTTTACCTGCCAACAATGTAAAACAACAACCATTATAACAGAAAGGAATTGACATGAACATGAAAATCAACAAGGACATCAAGAGCTATATCCGAGACCTCACCAGTCTGGTGTGGAACTATATTCACTATCGCACCGCCTATCCCGCCAACGTCGTTCTCGCCGTTCAGCGTGAGTTGGCCTACAACATCTTTGAAGTTCCGGAAAACTGCCGTGGCTGCGACTTCTATGCACCAGCCCTCTTGCTCACCCGTAACGACCAAGGCGCTGTCGTGCCCAACCGAACGATGATCAGAACCATTGCCAACAGGTATTACTGATAAAGCTTACACTTGAAAGGCAATATATTCGTGTAACTTTTGACTTTTCACAGCTGAAAAGCAGGAGACTCGGTATCCCGCCGTGTAAGAACATGCGGCGGGACGCAGCACCTCCTGTTACAAACCCGTAAATAACGGTTTTGTCATATAGAAGAGAAATACATTCTTACCGGTTCCAGAAAACGGGAAACCTTTTGCGTACGCACGATATTGGTCGTCGGCGGGTTCTTACTGTAGAACACAAAGATGCGCCGCCGGGACCGCGAGAGTGCCACATAGAGTTTACGCGCATCCTCCGCCATGAGCTTCCCGTTGTTCTCATTGTGGTAATTGGGGATACGGCCGTCGACAACATCAAACACGATGACGTTATCAAACTCCAGGCCTTTTGCCTTGTGGATGGTTGAGACAAACACCTTCTCCTCCATCGTCGCCGATCCACACAGGTCGGCTTCCTTGAAGGTAGAGATTTCCATGATATGGTGCGCTAACTGCTCCATCAGCGAAGGCTCCTCCGCCTGATGGATGATGTCGGTTGACAGGAAACGGAAGAGGTGGTCGACCTTTTCGATGGGTTTGATCCAATGAGCCTGCTCCAAGGCATGATAGAACAGCTGAAGTTCCTCCACCAAAGCCGGAGAGCCAGCAGCATCCGCCTTCCTGACGTAGAGCCTGTCCTTGGACGAAAAGTAATAGTCCGCGTAATTGCGGCGCAACCGCTCCGCATATTTCACGGTGGTCGGCTGCCGCAAGAACGTCTGCTGCTGTATCGCCTTTTCACGACCTTGGGTGAGACAATAGTTGACCAACGAGACTGTGGCATTGACATCATCGTCGGCTAAATGAGAATTCTCCCCCTGGAGCCCCAACTCGGCAAGCAGCGCTTTCAGCTTGTAGACCTTGAGATCGGGGCGCAAGAGCCTGATGAGCTTCAAAGAGTCGAAGCATACAGGGTGGACCTCTTGCCAACGAACATCAGGCAGGTACCTTCTCAGGCAGAAATCCATGATATGATAATCAAACACGGCGTTATGCGCAAGCAACGGACAATCTCGGGCAAAGTCGAGGAATGCCTGCAGCCCTTCCGCGGGCGTGAGCAACTTATTGTGTTCACGCTCCTCAATAATCGGGTTCTCGATGTCGCCAAGCATCTTAGGGATGGGACGGCTGGTCTGCAGATAAACGGAGAACTTGGCGACGGACCGTCCGTGATGGATTCGCTCAGCCGCAATCTGGATGATGTCATCCTCAAAGACGTTCAGCCCCGTAGTCTCTGTATCGAAAATGATCAGGTCGGTCTCTTCACAGGCCTGCAAGAATCGTTGCAGATATGGCTGGTCCTCACGCAGCAGATCGGACGGGGCAAGGGCTGCCATGCGCAGACGATGGACAAACTGTCGGGCAGAAGCGGCTGTGGCACATACTTTCAATCCTTGAAGAATCTGTGCCCAGGCCAGCACGTTCAATTCATTATTCAGTATGCTAAGATGCGCAATAAGAAGTTTCACCTCCGGGGTCGAGAAAAGATCCGTACCCGAGATTTTGAAATGAGGAAGACTGATTTGTGTAAGGGCCTCACTGACCTCGTCTGCATCACGGTTGGAATTGACAACGATTGCTGTCGTAGCCTGCGGGGTCTCTTCTAAGAGTTTCCTGGTCATTTTAGCTACCGATTTGTACTCGGCCCATATATTCTCCGTCGCACAGACGCGCAGCACCACTGGCTTTCCATCGTCGCCTCCACTTTGAACAGGAGAAGGCAACAATGCCGGATCGGAATGGAGATTGGCGATGGCATAGTCGTTGAGCATCTGCACGATCTGTGGGGGCTGCCGATGGTTGATATCCAAATGGTGTATATTTCCCTTGCATTCTTCCTTGAGGATGTTGAGCGTGTCCAATTTGGCACCCATGAAAGAGAATATGGCTTGTTGTTCGTCCCCCAACCACATGCACATTCCTTTTCCTCCCTTAGGGATGGAAGAGAGCTCCTCTATTATCTCCAACTGCAGCCTGTTGAGGTCTTGCACCTCATCCACTTGAATCCACGGATAGCGTTTGAAAGAAGGATCACCCTTGAGCGCAGAATAGGTAAGTTGCAGGAGATCTTCGAAGTCGAGCAGGTTATTTTGCTTTTTATAAGCAGTATAGGCATGTGCATACCGCATCTTCATGAGACCCTGCTCAGCCTGATGCTTGAGAATAACGGGAAAGACAGGTTGGTTGATGAGATCGAGGTAATAATCCGTATGATCATAGACATCTGTCATCAGCGCTGCATCGAACGGTTTGTGCGTAGCCTTGGCGATAGCTTTCAGTGCAGCGATGTCCTCGGGAGTGACACACTCAGGATGGATTCTCAACACCTTAGGTACCCCGTGGATGATGTCGTACATCAGGTGCGAGAAGAACATGATCTGTGCATGCGCCCGTTTGCGTCGGAAGTCACGTCTGACGAGATCTTCGTCCTCATTAAGGTAACGCGCCAAAATACTGTCTGTTGTGTCGTCATCGATGATGGCGCTCTCCGCCGGAACGATGCCATTGGCGAAGAGGAAACGGGAACAGAAGCGATGGACGTTTCCTACAAACACATTCTCCGTCTCTTTCACTCCCACCCGTTCATTGATACGTTCGCGCATGCCCCGTGCCGCACGGTTTGTGAAGGTGAGACACAACATATCCTCCGGCCTGACACCCTCAGCGAGTGCCTGACTGATCCGCTCGGCAAGGATCTGCGTCTTGCCACACCCCGGAGGAGCGAGAACAAGATGTTTGCCGTCTTTGAGTGCTAAGATCTTCTGTTGAGAGGCATCGGGCTGCCATGTAGCATGTGTTTGCATACGGGAACGATTATTAAAATGCGGGGGCGGTCATCTATGGCCGCCCCCCGCGTAAGGTTATTGGAAACAATACTTTTTAGCAGTTGCTCTTCCAGGGCTTGAGCTCCTTAAAGAAGTCATGGCCCTTGTCATCAACGAGGATGAATGCCGGGAAGTTCTCCACCGTGATCTTCCAGATAGCCTCCATGCCGAGCTCCGGATACTCCACGCACTCGATGCTCTTGATGCAGTCGTGGCTCAGAATGGCTGCCACGCCACCGATGGTCCCGAGGTAGAAGCCGCCGTGTTTCTTGCAGGCCTCCGTGACGACATCGGTACGGTTGCCCTTACCGATCATGATCATGCTGCCACCGTGACTTTGGAACTCATCCACATACGGATCCATACGGTTTGAGGTCGTCGGGCCCATGGAGCCGCAAGGATAGCCTTCCGGAGTCTTGGCCGGTCCGGCATAGAGCACGGGATGGTTCTTGAAGTAGTCGGGCAGCTCCTCACCGTTGTCGAGGCGAGCTTTCAGCTTGGCGTGCGCGATATCACGTGCCACGATGATCGTGCCGTTGAGGATGACACGGGTCGAGACCGGATACTTCGTCAGGATGGCGCGGGCCTTGTCGATACCCTCGTCGAGGTTGATGACGACACCACCGTTCTCACCTGGCTTCTGCAAGTCAGCGGGGATGAGGTTGCCGGGGGTCGTATCCATCTTCTCCAGCCAGATACCGTCGCGGTTGATCTTCGCTTTGATGTTACGGTCGGCAGAGCAGCTCACGCCGAGGCCGATAGGACAAGAGGCACCGTGACGGGGCAGACGGATGACGCGCACGTCATGGGCGAAAGCCTTGCCGCCGAACTGTGCGCCGAGTCCGATCTTATGTGCCTCTTTGAGGAGCTTGGCCTCGAGGTCGAGGTCACGGAAGGCACGGCCCGTCTCGTCGCCGGAGGTAGGCAGCGAGTCGAGATAATGAATGGAACCGAGCTTCACGGTGAGCAGGTTCTTCTCGGCCGATGTACCGCCGATGACGAAGCAGATATGGTACGGTGGGCAGGCTGCCGTGCCGAGGCTCTTCATCTTCGATACGAGGAAGGGCAGCAGGGTGACTTCGTTCTGGATGGTGGCCTTCGTCATGGGGTAGAAATAGGTCTTGTTGGCTGAGCCGCCACCTTTGGCGACCATCACGAAACGATATTCCTCGCCCTCGGTGGCCTCGATGTCGATCTGTGCCGGGAGGTTACACTTGGTGTTCACCTCGTCGTACATCGTCAGGGGAGCGTTCTGCGAGTAGCGGAGGTTGTCCTGGGTGAAGGTGTTGAAGACACCCTTGGAGAGAGCCTCTTCCTCGTCAAAGCCGGTCCATACCTGCTGGCCCTTCTCACCGTGGATGATGGCTGTACCAGTGTCCTGACAGAAAGGCAGCACACCTTTGACGGCAGTCTCTGCGTTGCGGAGCAGTGTCAGTGCGACGTACTTGTCGTTGTCGGAGGCCTCAGGATCGTTGAGGATAGCAGCCACCTGCTCGTTGTGTTTGCGGCGCAGGCAGAACTCCACATCGTGGAAAGCCTCTTGGGCTAACAGGGTGAGGGCCTCAGGAGTAACCTTCAGGATCTCCTTGCCTTCAAATGTTCCTGTACTTACGCCTTCTTTTGTCAGCAGACGATACTCGGTATCGTCTTCTCCCAATTGGAACATGGGAGCGTACTTGAAATCTACTGTTTTTGCCATAATTAGAAAAATTAAAAGCCCTTCCCCTTAATCCCCTCCCCAAAAGCCCTTCCCCTTAATCCCCTCCCCGAAGGGGAGGGGTTGGTATGTTTCAAGGGATGCAGAGGACAAGGGGGTCAGGTCTAATGTTTGTATTATACTTTTTCTATTGCTTATTTGTATTGCTTATTTGTATTGCTTATTTATTATCTAAAATATATGTTTATTAATTGTTTATCTATGTAATCAACCCCTCCCCTTTGGGGAGGGGATTAAGGGGAAGGGCTTAGAATCCGAATATTTCTTTCGTCGTCACCTTTCTGACGGGTCCGAGCTTCTCGAGTGCATTCATATCGAGCTCCTTTTCGTCACCGAGGATGAGATACCGGTAGGGTTTGTTGGAAATGTTCTCACGGGCGAAGTTGATGACATCGTTGATCGTGAGTTTCGGCAGCGTGTTGTATATCTTCTGGTTGATATCGTAGCTCACGCCAAGTTTCTTAGCATAGAGCCAAGCCCAGAAGACGTTGTCATACGTCGTGCGGTTTGTGGCAAGCGTCTTCATCAGACTCTGCTGTGCGAGCTTGAATCCTGCCTCACGGGCGGGGGTGTTGTTGAGCAAGTTGTTGAACTCGTTGATGCAGTCCATCATCTTGTCGTTTTGCGTGATGATGTAGGTCATGAAGCTCTCTGTGTCAACATGCGGGTGTACGGTAGGCGCATTATACTGAGCTCCAGCGGAGTAAGCCAGGCCACGTGCCTCGCGCAGTTCCTGAAAGACAATAGCATTCATGCCTCCACCGAAATACTCATTGAAGAGCGCTTCGATGGCAGCCTTCTCGGGTGTCCACTTCTTAGCCTCATCATAATACATGGTCATGTAGATATTCTTGGCATCGTAGGGAGCAATCCACACTTCCGTTTTGTTCGTTGTCTGATGCAGATAAGGCTTGGCAGCAGGTGCAGTCATAAATTTCTTGGGTGTTACATGCGTGCTGCTGATAATACCATCAACCTTCTTTAAGTCAGAAGGTCCGAAATACATCACGGTAGCCTTGTAGTTGCTGAGGTTCTTCAACTTGTTGAGCAGCGCCTGGGGATCAGTGCCGCGAAGCTGCTCCTCCGACATCGTGTTCAGCTGTGGATTGTAAGTGCCATACTCACCCAATCGGCGCAGGGCCGTGAAGTTAGCCCGCTGGTTCGCCTTATTGTCGGCGCGTGATTTCAGCAAAAGACCAACAAACTGGTCGTAGCTGTCCTTGTCCGCCTTGGCTCCCTGCAGCACATCCTCAAGCAGCTTGACGGCTTCCGGCATATTACTGTCGAGTCCGCGGAGCATAATGTCGATGGCATCATCTGAGACGGAGACGCTGTACGAGCAAGCGAGCTTATAGAACAGCTGATTGAGCTTCTCATTCGTGAGCTTGTCTGTTCCAACATAAGAGAGATAATCGGCAGCTGTCTCATACTGGTTGTCGCTCTCACTGCCGAAAGGATAATGATAGGTGAGAGAGAAGAGGTTGTCATTGGTATTCTTCTTATAGAGATACTCGAGTCCTTTCTTCGTGTGAGTCACCGTAAGATCGCGCTTGAAGTCGACGAACTTAGGCTGGATAGGCATCGGCTTCGATTCGACAACAGCCTTGAGGAAAGCACTTTGCTTATCGTTGTTTGTGGGTATCGGCGTTATCTGCGGCTTCTCAATCTTATGGATCGTCGTGTCGTTCCCCTGAATTTTGAATACCGTGACATAACCATCGGTAAAGAACCGGTTGGCAAAGTCGACAATCTGCTGCTTTGTCATCTTCGAGATCCGGTTGATGGCATTGACTTTATCGGCCCATTTCTCGTCGTTGATGAACGCATCGACAAAGCGGTTGGCACGTTTCTCATTACTGCGGAGGCTCTGGTAGAACGAGAGCTTCATGTTGTTGACGACCGAAGGCAAGAGGTCGTCGGAAAACTGTCCTTTCTTCAGCTTGTCTATCTCCTTGAACATCAGCTGCCGAACCTCTACCAGTCCCTGTCCCTCTTTCGGGGTGCCCTGCAAAAGGAAAATGCCGTAGTCATGATCCGACTGCAGTCCGGCTTCTGCGCTCATGACCTTCATCGGGTTGTTGAGATCGAGGTCGAAGAGTCCGGCCTTGCCGTTGTTGAGCAGATGGGAGATGACGTTGAGCGTATCGGTCTGCAAATCGGCAGCGGCACCGGTACGCCAACCGACGATGACGTTGGGTGCCTCCAAGCCTACAACGGTCGTGTCGATGTTGGCAGTAAGCTTAGGCAGCGGAGCATACTCGGGGAAGGACAGCCTGTCGTTTCTTTTCCAATCGCCAAAATACCGGTCAATGACCGCAATGGTCTTATCGGGATCAAAATCGCCGGCCAGACAGATGGCTACATTGTTTGGAACGTAATATCTGTTGAAATAGTTTTTGATGTTCGTGATGGAAGGGTTCTTCAGATGCTCTTGGGTACCTATCGTTGTCTGTGTTCCGTAGGGGTGATGAGGGAAAAGTTTCTTGCTCAGCGCCACCCATTCTTTCTCTCCGTCGTTGGCAAGGCCGATGTTGTATTCCTCATAAACGGCCTCAAGCTCAGTATGGAATCCACGGATGACCATGTTCTTGAAACGGTCAGACTGTATCCGGGCCCACGTCTCAATCTCATTGGCCGGGATGTTTTCCTGGTAGCACGTCACGTCCTCTGAGGTGTATGCGTTGCTGCCTTCTGATCCGATGGCCGCCATCATCTTGTCGTACTCGTTGGGGATATTATATTTGGCAGCGAGCTGTGAGATGGAGTCTATCTCATGATAGGCTTTCTTTCGCAGCGCCGGATCCGTGATGTGGCGGTAGCGCTCGAAACGGTTCTCGATGGAGTCGAGCAAGGGTGCCTCTGCCGCGACATTGCTGGAACCAAAATGGGTGGTGCCTTTGAACATCAGGTGCTCAAGGTAGTGAGCCAGTCCTGTGGTCTCAGGCGGGTCATTGCGCGATCCGGTCTTCACGGCGATGTAAGTCTGCAGCCGTGGTGTCTCATGATTGACACTCATGTAGACCTTCAGCCCGTTGGCAAGGGTATAGATGCGTGTGTGCATCGGGTCTCCCGCCACTGTTGAAAAGTGGTAGCTCTTCTGTGCCTGCAAGCCTAAGCCGACCAAGACCGCAAGGGATAGAAGGAGGGTTCTCAAATGTCTCATTATAATGTTGAATGTTGAATGTTGAATGTATTGTGAATAATGGATAATGGATAATGAGAAATGGATAATTTAGTTCTCAAAATCTACCTCATGGTCGAGCTGTGAGATGAAGTTGTCGAGCACTTCAGGCTCCACATCTCCCATTTTGTATTCTTTCTCAGCATCCTTGCGTATCTCCGCAATCCATGCCCGGCGGGCTTTGACATAATCCTGCCGGATATTGGCAACGTTCTCCGGTGAGAGTTCCCGGAGCTGATAATAATCGAGGATGAGGCGGTAAGTCCATGCCCACTGATACTGTCGGTAATGGTCGTTGATGTCTTTGAACCTATTCAGCACTTTGTCAATGGTGTCAAGACTGCCATCCTTAATATCCTTGACCACCTTGTCTTCCTCTGTCCCGGGAAGGAGCAGCCCCGAGAGATCATGCCAATCGCCCTGTCCCGTTTCAGTATCAGGAGGTGTCAGCTCCTGATTCTGCTTCAATACTCGTTTGAGCACAGCGCCCATATAGATGCGCAAGGCTATATCGTAGTATTTGATGCCTTTTCTGAGCGAGGAGGCATTGATGACATATTCGTGGAAGTTGTAGGTACTCACGTCCTCGCCCGAGGCAGCCTGCAGGTCTTCAAGGATCTTCTTTCCTTTGATGATCTCTCCCACCGAGAACGGCGACAGCCAGTCGAAGTTGACGATACTTTTCTGTGCTCCCTTGGGTCTGACATCGCGTTTGGGCCATTTACGGATATCCCGGTACAGTCCCACGGTCGTGATGTTACGCCCCGGCGAGAGGTACATCGTGTCGCCATAAGCGATGAGGTAGGAGAAAGGAAGGTTACGCGTGTCGGGATGGTGCATCAGTTTTCCGAAGCACACACTGAAGGTGCCAATCGTAGCCGGCATGAGGATATATGCGCCGCTGGCTGTCTTCGTGCCTCGTTCGAGGATACCCCAGTGGAGGGGTCCCATCTTGTAGGCGTGGTTGGAGAAGTTGGTAGCCGAGCCAGCGTTGTAGAAGCTGAACTGTGCGCCGATGAGCAGCGAGCTCTTGTGGTGACTGGCTGTAAAAGGTCCGCAAAAAGCGGCACAGGCCTCGCCGTTGCTCATATAGCAGTTGGCGAAGAAGACGCTCTGTGAGGCCGTAAAACCGTTGCTGATCTTACAGGCCTCACCCACGAAGCAGTCTTGCATCTTCACTGAGTTGATGAGACTTGATCCGTGATTGATGATAGAATTCTCGCAGATGACACCCGTACCGATATAAACCGTGGCATTGGGTGAAGAAAGAATGGTGACATCGCTAAGGCGAGCCGCTCCGCTGACCTCACACTCGTCGCCGATGACGGTATTCGTGATCTCCTTGGTGTTGACAATCTTCACACCGTCTCCGATGGTGCCGCGGTCGGGAGATGTTGCCTTAATATCTTCGCTGATAAGCCGGCGCATGGCAGCCCAGAACTCTTTGTCACGGTTGTGACTGATCATCAACGCGGCTATCTGGCTGTTCAGTCCGTTGAAGAGAATGATGTTGCCATCACCCACCTCGTTGAGCACCGAGATCAAGTTGCCCTGTCCGTAAGTAGCGCCTTCTGTGGTCTCAATGGTCGATACATTGGAGATGTAACAGTCATTGCCAATGGTATAGTTGTTTATAAAACTCCCGATATTCTCGATCAGGCAGTCGTCACCGACACTGACGTTGCGCAGCGTGGCGTTGTTGATCCCCGAATGCTTACAGAATCCGGGTGAGACCTCCACGTTTTTGCTGAAACAGCCTATCTGCACCTCTCCATAGAGCACGACACGATGCATATACTTGGGCACAAAGTCGTCACTAACCGTGATCGTGCTCCAGTCCTCCGCCCAACAACCGTTGTCGTCAAGAATATTGATTTCTTCTTCGGTAAGATTACGCATAATTATAATTATTAATGTGAAATGATAAGTGTAAAATGTGAGGAGTGAAGAGTGAGGAGTGAAGAATTAAAAATGTTCGGAAACGTCATCATCATTCAACATTCAACATTATCATCATTCAACATTATCATCATTCAACATTCAACACTTAACATTCCTCATTATAAAGGAAGTCGTTATAAGGATATTTCTGGACGTGAAGCTGTCTCACTTTCTTATAGAGCACGTCGCGCAGCTCATCAACATTTTCTTTCTCCCTTGCCGAGACAAAGATACAGTCATCGCCCAAGCGCGCCATCCACGTATGACGCAGTTCGTCTAAAGTGATGTTCTCCTTCGTAGCCGGTGTGAGATCCTCAGGATCCTTGTCCGTCCAGTGATAGTTGTCTATCTTGTTGAAAATAAGAATTGTCGGTTTATCAGCACATCCAAGGTCTTTCAGCGTATTGTTGACGACCTCGATCTGCTCCTCGAAGTCGGGATGCGAGATGTCAACGACATGCAACAGGAGGTCAGCCTCGCGCACCTCGTCGAGCGTCGACTTGAACGAGTCGACCAGGTCGGTAGGCAGCTTGCGGATGAACCCCACCGTGTCGGCGAGCAGGAACGGCAGATTACGGATGACAACCTTTCTGACGGTCGTGTCGAGGGTTGCAAAGAGCTTGTTCTCAGCAAAGACATCACTCTTGGCCAGGAGGTTCATCAGCGTCGACTTGCCCACGTTGGTATAGCCCACGAGTGCCGCGCGTATGAGCCGTCCGCGGTTCTTTCGCTGGGTGCTCTTCTGCCTGTCGATCTCAGCCAAGCGTTTCTTGAGTAGCGACATGCGGTTGAGGATGATACGGCGGTCCATCTCCAGCTGTGTCTCACCCGGTCCGCGCAGTCCCACGGAGCCTTTGCCGCCACCCGATCCCGAGCCGCCGCCCTGGCGTTCCAGGTGGGTCCACATGCGCTGCAACCGAGGCAGCATATAGCGGTATTGTGCCAGCTCCACCTGCGTCTTGGCGTTGGCGGTCTGCGCACGCATGGCAAAGATGTCGAGAATGAGCGATGTGCGGTCGAGAATCTTCACGTGAAGCTCGTTCTCGATATTGCGCAACTGCTTCGCCGAGAGCTCGTCATCAAAGATGACCATACCTATCTCGCGATCGTTGTCTTCCTCGTCTTTGATATATTGGTGTATCTCTTCTAACTTGCCTTTACCTACATACGATGTCTGGCTCGGTCCGCCCGCTTTTTGGGTAAACCGCTTCACGGTCACGGCACCCGCCGTGTCAGCAAGAAACTCCAGCTCGTCGAGATATTCCTTTGTTTTAGCCTCGTCCTGCTGCGGTGTCACCAGTCCTACGAGAATGGCGGTCTCCGCTTTGTTGGCCTCGGCCTCAGAGTATTCAAATTCCTTCATCCAGTGATCTTAAAGTTTTAAAGAGTCTGCAGACCCTTCCTTATTCGTTATTTTTCTTGCAAATTTAGATAAAATTCTCGAGTTATACACCAATCGGGATAAAAAACTTAATAGTTATCCTCCCCGAAATGCCGACAACATGGAAAAAACAAGGCCCGCATCGGTGGTACTGGTTTTTCTGTGGAATGCATCAATAAGCTTGGTCACCTTCTTAAAGAAAGAATACATCACGCGGCAGCACCATTCATTACGACCTCACGGAGCAGGAGAGCCGGTTGATGAACAGACTCGAAGACAATGAGGAGGAGTTCAACGAGGCGAAGGTGCGTCTGTTCAAGGAGCATGTTGTCCATGACGAGACAAAAGCCATCGTAAGAAACCTACAATATGACAGCGTCGGTGTGTTCCCGAGCTATGTAAGTAAAGATGATGTACCGAACAAGATCATAGCGTTTGCTGGTCAACACGTCCAACTGATTCTGAAACTGATGAGTGCACTGTCACACAATACCGGAAG
>ONBC01000005.1 GCA_900315955.1 uncultured Prevotella sp. | reverse complement strand
TCACGAGATCGACAAGGCTCCTACGAAGACCATTCCTTACTTCAACTTCGTTGTTCCTACAGAGCTCGAGGGTGTGAACAAGGACATCCTGGATCCTCGCGACACTTACAAGGATGCTTCTGAGTGGGACGCTAAGGCCAAGGATCTGGCACAGCGCTTCATCAAGAACTTCAAGAAGTATGAAGGCAATGAGGCTGGTAAGGCTCTTGTAGCTGCTGGTCCTCAGCTCTAAATTTAGAGTTTAGCATTTATAATGTCCATATAAAGGCAGGAGAACATTGTTTCTCCTGCCTTTCTTTTTCCCCATGGATCGTTTGTCACCGTGCAGGCCTCCGGGGATATGAATGGAAATGCAAACATAACGCAACATCATTACTCCGGAACAGAGCGACTACATGATGGACATGATGTATTCCACCGCAAGTCTTACCAAGCAGATGGAAGAAGAGCATCATACCTATCTCATCGCCTGTTCAGACGGTGAGCCTGTCGGTTATGTGTCTGTCCAGCCTTTAGCCGAGAAGGAGGAGGGAATGGACGTCGTGGAACTGCAGAAAATTTATGTCCTGCCCACGTTTCAAGGGCAGCATATCGGACAGTTCCTCTTTGACGAAGCTGAGAAGCTGATCAAGACGATCCATCCCGCTCCCTGTATGATGGAGCTGCATGTCAACCGATACAATAAAGCCTTGGCATTCTATGAACGCCAAGGCATGCGGAAACTGCGACAGGGCGACTACCCTATCGGTCACGACTTCTTCATGAACGATTATATCATGGGGAAGGAGTTGAGACACAATGATTTATGAAACGAATAGGAATAATCAGTGACACTCACGGATTTTGGGATCCGAAGTATGAGAAGTATTTAGGTGAATGTGACGAGATCTGGCATGCCGGAGATATAGGCTCCGTGGAGTTGGCAGACAAGTTTGAATCGATGAAGCCAGTGTTCAGAGCCGTCTACGGCAACTGTGACAGTTACGACCTTCGTGCCCGTTACCCGGAGATCCTGCGATTCAAATGTGAGGACATCGACGTCATGATAAAGCATATTGGCGGTTATCCGGGTAAATACGATCGCTCCGTCATCAAGATGCTTTATGCTTCCCCACCCCAGTTGTTTATCGCCGGTCACTCTCATATTCTGAAGGTTAAGTTTGACAAGACCCTCAATCTGCTGCATATCAATCCAGGTGCTGCCGGCATGATGGGCTGGCAGAAGGAGCGTACGCTTGTACGACTGACCATTGGTGGGAGCAAATTCGAGGATTGTGAGGTCGTGACATTAGGCGAAAACAAAAATGTTCTGTAAGTATTCTATTCTACGAAGTAAGGGTTGCACTAATGGATGCTAAAACATTGATTACATTCACTTGTCTCTATTATGTTGCAACGAATGTGATATTTTATAAATTGCTTCAGCCTTTCCGAGGCTGATTGTCAGTATGTTGAGCTCCACCAACAACCCCAGTCTGCGTGAGCTGCGCTCACTTAGACTGGGGTTATGAAAAATTCAGCCTCCGAGGCTGAAACACAGGTAGTTACGTCTCCGAGGCTATTCTGCTATTTCACCTTCGTTGCTTTAATGAAATAGCAGATCAGGCAGACGTAAGCCAACAAGGAGGCTACCTCCGAGAGCGGATTGCTCCACCACTGCTCAGCGATGGACAGTTCGATGCCACCAAACTTCAACAGTGCGGATACAACCCCCATCAAAGCGCCACCGGCAATGAATCCGCTCGCAATGAGCGTACCCTTCTCTCCCCGGGCTTTGTTGACCGCAGCATCTTTGGAGCGCGTTGTGACAAACCAGTTGATGGCACCACCCACAACAAGCGGCACGTTGAGCTCCAAGGGGATGAACATACCTAAGGCGAAGGCGAGTGCCGGGATATGGCAACGGTCGAGGACGATAGCAATGACGGCTCCGATGGCATAGAGAATCCAGGGTGCCCCTACTCCATTCATCAGCGGATCGATGACGGCAGCCATGGCGTTGGCTTGTGGGGCTGCAAGCTGTCCACTCGCAAAGCTATAGGTCTTGTTGAGGACGATCATCACGCCCACGACAGTGGCAGCACTGACGATGGTGCCCAAGAACTTCCAGGTCTCCTGCTTAGCCGGTGTGGTGCCGAGCCAATAACCAATCTTCAGGTCGGTGATGAAACTGCCTGCCATAGAGAGTGCGGTGCAGACCACGCCGCCCATGATCAAGGCTGCCAACATACCCGAGGGACCCTTCAACCCCACGGCTACCATGACGACGGAAGCCAGGATCAGCGTCATGAGCGTCATTCCCGATACAGGGTTACTGCCTACGATGGCGATGGCGTTGGCTGCCACGGTCGTGAAGAGAAAGGCGATGATGGTTACTAAGAGGATGCCGACAACGGCAAAGAGCAGATTGCCCTGCATCACACCCAACCAGAAGAAGACGAAGGTGATGAGCAGCGTCACCAAGGAGCCGATGGCGATGATCTTGAATGGGATGTCACGCTGCGTGCGTTTTACCGTCACCGCCGCGTTGCTCTTGCCCTTCAGCTCTTTGGAGGCGAGGCTGACGGCGCCTTTGATGATGCCCCAGCTCTTGATGATGCCTATGACCCCCGCCATGGCGATACCCCCGATGCCGATAGAGCGTGCGTAAGCCTTGAAGATGTCTTCGGGGGCCATGGCGCCGACGGTAGCGGTGATTGTCGGATCCCACATGTTCAGCACCTGGTCGTGGAAGATGATGGACATACCCGGAACGATGAGCCACCAAACGGCTAATGAGCCGAGCGTGATATAAAGCGCATACTTCAGACCGACGATGTAACCGAGTCCGAGGACGGCGGCACCGGTGTTGATCTTAAAGACGAGTTTGGCTTTGTCGGCGAGATCCTGACCGAGCCCGATGACGCGGGAGGTGAAGTTCTCATTCCACCAACCGAACGTCGAGACGATGAAGTCGTAGAGCCCTCCAATGATTCCCGCGAAGAGCAGCGGCTTGGCCTGGTCACCCCCTTTCTCGCCCGAGACAAGGACCTGCGTCGTGGCAGTGGCCTCCGGGAAAGGATATTTGCCGTGCATGTCGCTCACGAAATATTTGCGGAAAGGAATGAGAAACAGGATACCGAGCACCCCTCCTAAGGCTGATGCAAAGAACATCTTCATGAACGATGAGGTCATCTCCGGATACTTAGCCTGGAGAATATAGATGGCGGGGAGCGTGAAGATGGCTCCCGCCACGACAGCCCCTGAGCAGGCGCCGATGCTCTGGATGATGACGTTCTCGCCCAACGCCTTATTGCGCTTGGTGGCTGTGCTCACCCCCACGGCGATGATGGCGATGGGGATGGCGGCTTCGAACACCTGACCGACCTTCAGTCCTAAGTAGGCGGCAGCGGCTGAGAAGAGTATCGCCATGACGATACCCCAGGTCACGGACCATGCGTTGATCTCCGGATAGACCTTGTCGGGCCGCATGATGGGGGTGTACTCCTCACCCGCTTTCAGTTCGCGGAACGCGTTGTCGGGCAGTTGTACGGTTTCTTTTTCTTTGTCTTGCATATCTGTTTTTGTTTTATATGTTATCAGTGCACTTTAATGATATCCGACCACCGCGTGGTGTAGTTCGGACTCTTGAGGTCATGTTTGATAGCGTCGGCGAAATGGCCCGACTTCCCCTTGCCATATTTCTTCGTATACTGTTGCGATCCGAGGACGATCGTTTCTCTGCCTTCTATGCGGTTGATCTTGTCGACAGCCGCGTCAACCTTCCGCATCTTCTCATAGTTGGCAGCATGGAAGTCGATGAGGTTCGTCTGAATGGCGTTGTCTGGACAAAGATCCATGACGAGCACCCCAGCGCGTTTATATTGAAAACCAGCGATATAGGCACGTTTGAGGCAGTCGATGGCAGCGTCGACGATGGTCTGTGTGCTGTTGGAAGGGGTGAGCAGTCGTTTGGTTTTGTACATGCCATATTGCGGCAGATCGTCGCGGAAACGGTTCGTGTCGATGAAGACACTCACAAAGCCCGTCACGCTGTGCTGCTGCCGGAGCTTGGCGGCGCATCGCGCTGCATAGTTGGCCACATGCGTGCGGATATCGTTCAGCTCCGTGATCATGTTGGGAAACGATCGTGAGGTGCACACACTCTTCTTGGTCACATGCTCCATGTCATCGATCGGAATACAGTCTTTCCCATTGAGCTCCATCCATGTGCGCTCGGCAAAAACATTGAAAGCGTCGCGGACAAACGAGCGGCTCATCTTCGCGAAGTCGAGGGCGCTCTTCACCTGGTATTGCTGGAGCTTGTACTCCCACCGTCGGCCGATGCCCCACACGTCGCCTATGGGAAAGAGGCTGAGGGCCTTGAAGCGTTTCTCATCCGTGTCGATCATGCAACAGTGGTGATAGCCCGGATAGCGTTTGGCAAACTTGCTGGCCATCTTCGCAAGCGTCTTGGTGCGGGCTATGCCGATGCTCACGGGCATGCCTAGGCCGTGCAGGATCGTCTTGTGGAGGTTCTCACCCCAGGTCTTGAGATCCATGTGCTCCATCCCATCGAGCACACAGAACCCCTCGTCGATGGAATAACGGTGAAACTCGGGGCAGTGGGCCCGGACGATGTTCATCAACCGGCGGGTCATGTCCGCGTAAAGCTCATAGTTGGAAGAAAAGGCGAAGATCTCCTGACCGGGAAAGAGCTGCGCCAACTGAAAATAAGGAGTACCCTCTTTGATGCCGAGCTGCTTGGCTTCATTGCTCCGCGCCACGACGCAGCCATCGTTATTGGACAAGACGACAACCACTCTCCCGTTCAAATCCGGTCGGAAAGAGCGTTCGCAACTGACATAGCAGTTGTCTACATCCACGAGTGCCCAATATCTTTCTTTCATTCAAGCTTATTTATGCCAGTTCTTGATGGTGTATTGCACGACGCCCCACAGCGTGAACTGGTCAGCTCCCGTGATCTTGATGTGCGGATATCGCTTGTTGGCGGGGACAAGCTCCACATAGCCCTCCTCCTTATGTGAGTCGTCAAAAAACTTGATCGTGAAGTCGCCATTGATAAATCCGACGATGATGTCCCCCTTGCAAGGCTCCAACGAGCGGTCCACGACGACGATGTCGCCTTCGTTGATGCCTGCGTCAATCATGGAGTCACCGATGACACGCGCGTAGAATGTCGTGTCGGGATGCGTCACGAGATCCTTGTTGAAGTCGATAGGCTCGGTCTCATATTGCTCAGCCGGAGAAGGAAAGCCGGCTCTCACCCCCAGCGCCATCGGCAGAGACAGCCTCGCGTCGAAAGCACTCGGCAGAATGACGAGCTCAGGCTTGTGCAGCGATTTATGATTATAATTGTGATGCTGGCCTATCATAAAGTTAACTTTCCTGTCTTGGGTATCTTTGTTCTCCATACACATCTTCTTAAGCAGATTCTTATACCGATAGGTCCTATTTCACGGTGATGTGCCAGCAGCCTTGGTTTACCTCATATTTGACCAGGCAACGGTTCTTTTCTCTCATGTCGCGCATGACCTCCGCCAGCACCCATTTGAGCGTGTCGTTTCTCACTTCGCGCCGGTGCTCCCCCGGAGCTTCCACGGTCTTGTAACGGTTGTAAGCCACATCGAAGGTGGTGCCGAAGAGGTGGCAACTGTTCGACTTGGCATTGGCATTCTTCTTCTGAAGCTTCGCTACGTCGGCTTTGGTGCGCAGCACGCTTGTCACAATGATCTTATGCAGCGGAATGCGTTTGACCACCAAGGAGTCGTAGAAGTTGCGCCCAATGTCCTGAAGGAGTACGGCGGCGCGGGGTACGAGGAATGGTGAACTGTCGCGAAGGCGGTCGACATAATAATAAGGATTGGAACCGATATACACCAAGGATGACAGGTGGCGGGAAGCATCCGCACTGTCTGCCACAGGCCTCACGCCCCACTTCTGGGCGGCGAGGAGCTGCACATCATTCTGGTCGGGGAACGACAGTTCAAAGCCCGGCACACTGTAGATACGGCTGCTTACCTCCTTGCCGTTCTTGTCCTTGAACAGGGTCGCCATGTCGCCGCTCTCCAAAGGAACCGGCGCTGCTGCCGCAATCTTCCGGCTGCTTTTACTTGTGATGGTCTTATCGTTTTGTCTCACTTCCGTCGCTTTCCCGTTGGTGGCTATTGAAGGGAAAATCAAGCGAATAAGTGCAAGAAAAGCAGTCGTTGCAAAAAAATATAGTATGAATCGTTTCTTGGAAATCTTCATTTTAGCTCAATTATCACGCAAAGTTACTGATTTCTATCAAGATTAAGGAAGAAACGATGGGAAAAATCGAAAATAGCCTTAGCCCTCTCCTATCGTGCGTTAAATATACTGCATCAATATATCCCACACGGCAATGATATGGCATACGCTGCCCAGGAGCACGAAGAAGTGAAATACCGTGTGCATGTATTTTCGTTTGTGCATCGTATAGAATAGGGCACCGGTGATGTAAGCCACGCCCTCGGCGATGATCCATATCACGGCACCTGCTGACACGCAGTCTATCAATGGCTTGAAGGCGACGAGCACACTGAGCCCCATGCCGACATAGGCCAAGGTCTCGATGTTGTTGTGCCCTTTGAGGCGATGGAACGAGAGGATCGTCCCCACGATGGCGCAGAGCCATACGAAGATGAACAGTCCCCACCCCCACAAGCCTTGCTCGCGAAGGGCGATGAGCGTGATGGGCGAATAGGATCCCGCGATGTGCCAATAGATGGCGGCATGGTCCCATTTCCGCAACCGCTCTTTCCATACTGAGCGCGCTGAGAGGGCATGGTAGATGGTGGACGCGGCATAGCTCGAGAGCATGCCGAAGAGATAGAGGATGATGCCCGCCGTGGCCCATCCATTGTGATAACGGAAGCACCACACAAGGAAGATAACCCCAAAGACCACGCCTAAGGCGATGCCCCCGGCGTGGCTCCATGAGTTCCATAGCTCTTCCTTATGTGAAAAGAATATCTTTCTGTTCATTTATATTGAATGCGGAGTGGCCTTGCGTCCTTATAATGTGTTGTGCATCGTTGTGCAGGGTTGTGCATCGTTGTGTAAGCAGTCACATAGTGACTGCTCTCCCTACTCAGCTCCCAAAATCTGCGTGGCGTGCTCTTTGACTTTAATCTGCTTAGGCTTGAAAATCTCGGTGACGACGCCATTCTCATCTGTGATGAACGTGGTGCGGAAGGTGCCCATCGTCGTCTTGCCATACATCTTTTTCTCACCATACACGCCGAGCTCGGTGACGAGCTTCTTGTCCACGTCGGCGATGAGCGGGAACGGCAGGTTGTATTTGGCTATGAACTTCTTATGGCTCTCAGCGCTCTGAATGCTCACGCCTACTACCGCGTAGCCCTTGTCGAGAAAGCGCTGATAGTTGTCGCGCAGGTTGCAAGCCTCATTGGTGCAGCCCGGTGTCATGTCGCGTGGATAGATATAGAGTACGAGCTTCTTGCCTTTGAAATCGTCAAGTCTCACTTCTTTGCCGTCCTGGTCCAATCCGAGGACCTCCGGCAGTCTTTGTCCTACTTCGATCATATTCATTAATATTTGTATGTCAGCCTCCGGTCTCTGCGACCGTCTGCTGACCGCAAAGTTAACAATAAATACAAAAACCGCAAAAGAAACGGGAAATTTTTATAGAAATAGAAGAAGTCCGGAAGTCGACTTCTGGACTTCCGGACTTCTAAACTTATGAACTTAAGAACTTCTAAACTTATGAACTTAAGAAGTTTCCCCTCAGTTCTTAAACACGAGCCCCTTGTCGTTGGCATCGATGAGGATCGGCTTGTCGCGAAGCACCTGCTCAGCAAGAATCTTCTTGGAGAGGTCATTGAGGACATAGTCCTGAATGGCACGTTTCACAGGGCGAGCACCGAACTCCGGGTCGTAGCCTACATTAGCAAGCCACTTGATAGCCTCGGGAGTCCACTTCAACGTAAAGCCCTGCGGCTCCAGCATCTTGGCGACGCGGTTCATCTGCAACGTCACGACCTGCGCGATCTGATCTTTTGTCAGCGGGAGGAACATGATGATGTCGTCGATACGGTTGAGAAACTCCGGACGGATGGTCTTCTTCAGCATCTCCATCACATGGCTGCGTGTGTCCTTGATCACCGAGTTACGGTTGTATTCGTTGAGGTCTGCGAAACGCGACTGTATGTACTGTGAACCGAGGTTCGACGTCATGATGATGATGGTGTTCTTGAAGTTCACCGTGCGTCCCTTGTTATCCGTCAAGCGGCCGTCGTCAAGCACCTGCAAGAGGATGTTGAACACGTCGGGGTGAGCTTTCTCGATCTCATCGAAGAGCACGACGCTGTAGGGTTTGCGGCGTACAGCCTCCGTGAGCTGACCGCCCTCGTCGTAACCGACGTACCCCGGAGGTGCACCGATGAGCCTTGACACCGAGAACTTCTCCTGATACTCACTCATATCGATACGCGTCATCATGTTCTCATCGTTGAAGAGGTACTCAGCGAGTGCCTTGGCCAGTTCGGTCTTACCGGTACCCGTCGTGCCGAGGAAGATGAACGAAGCGATAGGACGCTTGGGATCCTGCAGCCCCGCACGAGAGCGGCGCACGGCATCCGCCACGGCCTGGATGGCCTCATCCTGACCTACGACACGCTTGTGAAGCTCCTCCTCGAGATGGAGCAGTTTCTCACGCTCACTCTGCATCATTCTCGTCACAGGTATCCCCGTCCAGCGGCTCACGACCTCTGCGATATCATCGGCTGTGACCTCCTCACGCACGAGTGCGTCACCGCCTTGTGTGGCGTGGAGCTGCAGCTGGATGTTCTTGATGTCGTCTTCTAACCCTTTCAGTTTGCCGTAACGGATCTCGGCAACCTTGGCGTAGTCGCCCTCACGCTCAGCTTTCTCAGCCTCAAACTTCAAGTTCTCAATGGTCTGCTTGTCCTGCTGAATCTTGTTCACCAGTCCTTTCTCTGCTTCCCATTTAGCTCTGTAGGAGTGCTCTTTCTCTTGCAGCTCGGCAATCTCCTTGTCGAGTTGTTTGATCTTATCCTCGTCGCCCTCACGCTTGATGGCCTCGCGCTCAATCTCAAGTTGTTTGAGTTTGCGCTCAATCTCATCGAGCTCTTCCGGCTCCGAGTCACGCTCCATCCGAAGTTTGGCGGCTGCCTCATCCATCAGGTCAATGGCCTTGTCGGGGAGGAAACGGTCAGAGATATACCGCTCTGAGAGCTTCACGGCAGCGATACAAGCATCATCGGTGATACGCACCTTGTGGTGGTTCTCATATTTCTCTTTCAAGCCACGGAGGATGCTGATGGCATCAGCCTCATCCGGCTCATCGACCATGACGGTCTGGAACCGGCGCTCCAAGGCCTTGTCTTTCTCGAAGTATTTCTGATACTCGTTGAGAGTCGTGGCACCGATTGCCCGCAGTTCGCCACGGGCGAGTGCCGGCTTGAGGATGTTGGCTGCATCCATGGCACCTTCTCCGCCACCGGCTCCTACGAGGGTATGAATCTCATCGATGAAGAGGATGATGTTGCCGTTGGCATTCGTCACCTCTTTGATGACGCTCTTCAGGCGTTCCTCAAACTCACCTTTGTATTTGGCTCCGGCGATAAGGGCACCCATGTCGAGCGAATAGAGCTGCTTGTTCTTCAAGTTCTCCGGCACATCACCGCGCACGATACGCTCCGCCAGCCCCTCGACGATGGCGGTCTTACCTGTACCCGGCTCACCTATCAGAATAGGATTGTTCTTGGTACGGCGCGAGAGGATCTGAAGCACCCGGCGGATCTCCTCATCACGTCCGATGACCGGGTCGAGTTTCCCTTTGCGGGCTTCGTCTACGAGGTTTCGGGCATATTTGGAGAGTGCCTGGTAGTTGTCGTCTGCACTCTGGCTCTGTACTTTCTGTCCCTGCCGCAGTTCCTGGATCGCTTTCAGCATCTCCTGCTCCGTGCAGCCGGCATCTTTAAGGATCCGGCTGACGGTCGTGTTGACCTGAAGCAAAGCTAAGAGAATCGGTTCTACAGAAACAAACTCGTCACCCATCTTCTGAGAGTCTTCCACAGCTTTCTCCAATACCTTATTGGAGTCGTTGGAGAAGTAAGGCTGGCCGCCTTCCACGCGCGGCAGATGCTTGAGCTCCTGCTGCACGAGACTCTCAATCTGCATGGCATTGACGCCAAGTTTCTGGAACACAAAGTTCGTCACGTCGCGCCCTTTTTGCAAGATACCCTGCAAGAGGTGCACCGGCTCAATGGCCTGCTGGTGAGCCATCTGTGCTGTGTTCACAGCCTCCTGGATGGCTTCCTGAGCTTTGATTGTAAATTTGTCGAATGTCATATCTTGTCTTCCTTTCTTTTTCTTGTTTTAATGTTTACGCCCTTGCATCATCAAAGCATAGACCAAACGAGCGGTTGTGACATATTGGCAGAATTATTGACAGAATGGCGGTTTTCGCCCTGGCGTATGCTTCTGCTTGCCCCTATCCTCTGCCTGCCCCTATCCTCTGCCTGCCCCTATCCTTTGCCTGTCCCTCTCGTTCCGTATTGTTGAGTAAGCCGTTACATAGTAACGGCCCCTCCTCCTTATCGCTCCTCCTCGTTATCGCCCCTCATCCTCTTTCTCTTTTTCCCTAAATACGTGCTCCCCCTAAAAAAGGTAGGCGGTAAGTTTTGCGATTAGCGATAAAAAGGGTACTTTTGCACGGTAAAAACAAAAAAATGACGAAGAGACGTTCAAATACCAAGCCTAAATCTTTTGGTGAGGCGGTAGGCATAAGGAACAGATTTGAGAATGATACGGTCAATTTCTTCATTGGCCTCGTCCTCCTGGCGGTTTCAGTGTATCTGATAATCGCCATGTCGAGCTATTTGGCTACGGGAGCTGCTGATCAGAGCATCTTAGAGACGTTGAAACCGGCCGATTTTCTCAATACAAACCATGAGTTCAACAATGTGTGCAGCTCCTTGGGGGCTATCGTGGCTTATTTTCTTATCACGGTCAACTTTGGCTTGCCCGCCTTTTTCATTCCGGCTTTTCTCATCCTCGCATCGTTGAAGTTGATGCGCGTCTACTCGGTGAACCTGCTGAAATGGTTCTTCTGCATGGCGTTTGCCATGATTTGGTTCTCCGTCGGGCTGGCGAAGTTCCTCGCTCCGTTCATGGGCGACCAGGTGTACAATCCCGGTGGCATGCATGGCTTGTTCTGTGTCGAGCGCATCGAGAATGTTATCGGAGCCCCCGGTCTTATAGCGCTGCTTATCATCACCGCCATCGCTTTCCTCACCTATCTCAGTCATGAGACCATCGAGGTGGTCCGCAAGATCCTCAATCCTGTGAAATATTTCAATGATAAGGTCAAGGTTACGGTCAACAACCATACCGTGAACAACGAAGAGGACTTGTCGGAGGCTGTCAGTGCTCTGGAGGAAGCTTCGGAGACAGAGGGGGATGGGGATGATGAGGAAGCCGACAATACTGAGGCTGCGGAGAAAGAGCCGTCGAACGTCGTGGACCTCACCGATTTCTCTCAGTTTGACAAATCGAAGAAGCCCCAGCCGGC
This sequence comes from uncultured Prevotella sp., assembly GCA_900315955.1. Classification (GTDB taxonomy): domain Bacteria; phylum Bacteroidota; class Bacteroidia; order Bacteroidales; family Bacteroidaceae; genus Prevotella. The sequence goes on along the minus strand of ONBC01000005.1, from coordinate 41,340 downwards.
TCCGGATGCGATCGCCACCACTGCGTCTGCTGGCAAGGGCGAGCAGTTGGCGGAGACCGTCGCCAAGCCCAAGACGGAAGCCATAGCGACGAAAAGTGTCGCTGCCCAGCCCGTTGACCTCGATACGCCTATCAATCCTTGGGAGCCGTTCACGAAATATAAGTTTCCGGGCTTCGACCTGTTGAGGAAATACGACAGTACGCCGGTCATCGACATGGAGGAGATCAAGTCGAACAACGCCCGCATCGTAGAGGTTCTCAAGAGCTTCGGTGTGGCGATCAGTAAGATCAATGCTACCGTCGGTCCTACCGTGACGCTCTATGAGATCACCCCGGCTGAAGGTGTGCGCATCAGTAAGATCCGGGGACTTGAGGCAGACATTGCGCTGAGCCTTGCTGCGTTGGGCATCCGTATCATCGCCCCAATCCCCGGCAAGGGAACGATCGGTATAGAGGTTCCTAACAAGAAGCCGCAGATCGTCTCCATGGAGAGCGTGCTCAACACGAAGAAGTTTCAGACCACAAAGATGGCGCTCCCCATGGCACTTGGCAAGACGATCACCAACGAAGTGTTCATGGTGGATCTCGCCAAGCTCCCCCACCTCCTGGTGGCTGGTGCTACGGGCCAGGGTAAATCGGTTGGCCTCAATGCCATCATCACCTCATTATTATATAAGAAGCACCCCAACGAACTCAAGTTTGTGCTTGTCGACCCGAAGAAGGTGGAGTTCAGTATCTACAACAAGATAGCGCCCCATTACATGGCAAGCCTTCCCGAGAATGAGGACGAGCCGATCATCACCGATGTGCAGAAGGTTGTGCGAACCCTCAACTCGCTCTGCAAGCTCATGGACCATCGCTACGACTTGTTGAAGCTCGCCAACGTGAAGAAGATTGATGAGTATAACGATAAGTTCATTCATCATAAGCTCCGGCTCACCGATGGTCACGAGTATATGCCTTATATCGTGGTGGTCATCGATGAGTTTGGTGACCTCATCATGACAGCGGGCAAGGAGATAGAACTCCCTATCGCGCGTATCGCACAGTTGGCGCGTGCCGTGGGCATCCACATGATCATCGCCACTCAGCGTCCTACGACAAAGATTATCACGGGTAACATCAAAGCCAACTTCCCGGGCCGTATGGCGTTCCGCGTGGCTTCTCAGGTCGACTCTCGTACGATCCTCGACCGCACGGGGGCAGAGCAGCTCGTGGGGCGTGGTGACATGCTCTTCTTAGGAGGCGGTGAGCCGGTGCGCGTGCAGTGTGCTTTCATCGACACGCCGGAGATAGAGGCCGTCAACGAGTTTGTGGCTGCCCAGCCCGGACCCGTTGACCCGTTGGAACTCCCAGAGCCCGACGATCCCAATGAGGGTGGTCTTGGTGGAGCAATAGAAGGTGGTGCGGCGAACCTCGATCCTTATTTCGATGAGGCGGCGCACGCTATCGTCATCTCTCAGCAAGGTTCGACAAGCATGATCCAGCGCCGGTTCTCCATCGGGTACAACCGTGCGGGACGACTGATGGACCAGCTCGAGAAAGCAGGTATCGTGGGACCGGCGCAAGGCTCCAAGCCGCGTGATGTGATGATACAGGATGAGAACAGTCTCAACGCGATGTTAGCCAAAATTCATGGTGCGTAATATTATAGGATAACTAAATAGAGTTATGATGAAAAAGACTTTGTTATTAAACATGCTGCTGTTGCTCTGCATGGGTGTCTTTGCCCAGAACAGCCAGCAAGCTATGAAAGTATTGAACAAAACGGCCGCCGTCGTCGGTCGTAAAGGCGGGGCACAAGCCGACTTCACGGTATCCGGCAAGAAGACGGGCACGCAGTCGGGAACAATCGCTATCAAAGGAAATATGTTTCAGGCGCGCACTAAGAAAGCCATTATCTGGTACAATGGCAAGACGCAGTGGAGTTACCTTAAAATGACGAATGAGGTGAATATCTCTACGCCTAATGAGGCGAAACGCATGAGCATGAACCCTTACACCTTCATCTCCATGTATAAGAATGGCTACAACCTTTCCATGACGACGAAAGACGGCAGCTATGTCGTTCACATGGTGGCTCAGAACAAGAAACGCAGTGTACCCGAGGCGTATATCACCATTAGCAAAGGTTCTTACAAACCCTCCGTCGTGCGGATGCGCCAGGGGAACGACTGGACAACCATCTACGTCAAGAATTTTGCAGCTAAGAATCAGCCTAACAGCAAGTTCTCGTTCAACGCGAAGGACTTCCCGAAGGCTGATGTCATTGATCTCAGATAGTTTAGGACTATTCTATTATATAGCTTAGGGCTATTCTATTTCGATGAACACGGGCTCGCCCTCGTCGCGGTGGCTGATGAACTGCATGAGGCGGTAGAGGGTGCGGCGGTATATAAAACTTTGTTGAGGGCGTAGTCACCACTGTGAGGGTGAGGGTGAGGGCACGTGCAGCACCTCCTGCCCTGCTGTGGGTCATGACAAGGCTTTAGGCAAAAACCGTCTGCACCAGAATCATATAGATAATGGTTCCTCCGGCTATAGAAAGCATCATCTGCCGGCGCCATACGTGGAGAACAACCGTAGCAAAGCACTTTCACGGCGACGAACTCCACGCTCCCGCTGTAGATGACCGCAGCCATGACCATGGGCCAGACAAACGAGAATCCCGACACGTTCATCAGAATGCCGTAGGTGAGCCCGAGAAACCAGTAGCCTGCGAAAATGGGAATGGTATAGGGGAAAGCAGCTCTCAGCGCCACACCCCATTTGCTTGTATTTTGGATTGCTTTCAATGGATCTCTCTCTTTCAATGGATTCTTTTTGTCAGATTTCTACCTTGGTTTCAAGTGATGAATACTTCTGCTTGCAAAGGTAATGAAAATCACAGAAAGCAAAGAACAGACGTAATCAATATTTACTGTCCGGTCCGTCAAACGTTCACAGCAACAACCCTGTGTCCGCACTCGCTTCATTCGCCGGCATATTTAGGTGATATAGGGTGACGCATACCCAGTGCTGCTCTTGATTATCAGACTTTTCACGCAGAGAAGAAATCTATACACTTTGCGAGAGAAGAGCAACTGTCGCGAGTTTTTCTCGCCAAGCCGCAAAGGTCGCAAAGGAGAAGCATGAATATTCTTGCAGCGACTTTCCACGACTCTTCACGACTTATGCTTGCTATCGCTCGCTGAGCGCAGAAAGTCGTGCGTCAGTGGAGGCAGCCTCGAAGAGGCTGAATTTTTCATAACCCCAGTCTAAGCGAGCGAAGCGAGCGCAGACTGGGGACTGTTGATGGGTGGTCGTGAACTTACTGCCAGCCTCGAAGAGGCTGAATGCATCTTAGATGCGTAGCAAGACGGAGCCCCGTCGTTACGCGCTTCGCACATTGTGCCTCCGAGGCACGTCCTCAGCCAGTCTTGCTGCCATCAACACACCCCAGTCTGCACTCGCTTCGCTCGTTTAGACTGGGGTTATGAAGCATTCAGCCTCTTCGAGGCTGGCAGGTTGTGACAAGAACTCCAAGGTTGAGAGCGGCCTTCGGCCTTTAGAAAAGAACTACTGTCGCGGGATATTTTTTCTCGCCAAGCCACAAAGGTCGCAAAGGAGAAGCATGAATATTCTTACAACGACTTTCCACGACTCTTCACGACTTCTGCTCGCTATCGCTCGCTGAGCGCAGAAGTATGCTCTTCGTGTACATTCCGATGCTTTTGCAGGGCGCGCCCCAGCAATCGTCCTGGCTTGGGTGTTGGTGTGGCGGGCGTTGGAGTGGCTGATCTCCTCGGCGAGCTGACGCGTGGTGACCGTGCCCAGGCTGACGGCCTTGCCGTACCACTTGCCGTAGCTGACGCTGTCCTTCAGATGGCTTTGAACTACTTTGTAACGGATAGACATAATGGTTGGATTTTAGATGTTAGACTTGTTTCAGTGATGGTTTAAGCGCTTATCCATGGGTTTCGGTTGCAAAAGTACGAAATAAAAACACAGCCTGCAAGCAGTGGGGTTAAAATACCCGTCACTTTCGCACAGCTGATTGATTTACAAGCTGTTGCAATCGTTCTCCCGTCGGTTTCCGGCGTGAGAGTAACGAGCCGGCACGCCGCGTGAAACATCGGAAACGGCGATTGGCATACGATGGCGGCGCAATTGCGGTGGAATCGCCTCGCGATTGCGGTGGAATCGCAAAACACCGTGAAACATTTTTCTCCTTCAATAAGGGCGCGCATTTGCCCTGTGCGGGCGCAATTTTAACAATTAAAGGTAACAAGTAACAAGTAACAATAAGGTCGGAACATACATGCGGCGGCCCGTTTGGGGAAGAATTTTTGAAAAGCCGGACAAGAGATATAAATAGGATATAAATAATATATAAATAGATTATATACATTATTATTATATATATAATAATGTTCGCGAGGTTCAAAAAAAATTTTGGAACCTATTGAACGACCTTATTGTTACTTGTTACCATTGGGGGTGGTGTTTTTGGGGCGACAGAACATGTGTTCCGACCTTATTGTTAGTTGTTAGTTGTTAGTTTTGGGGAGCATAAATATGCCGATACCTTTCGGGGAAAGCGTTTTCTTACGGCACGTTCCTCCAATACCTTCGCAGCCCGGGGCTAAACGCGCTCCCCTGCAGACCTACCGTGAGCCGTGAACACTGGCTCCGGGGCTTATTTTTGTTAACATATTGCACAAATGAACCGATTGCTGCACGGATTTCCGCAATATTGCACCGATTGCTGCACGGCTGCCGTGCAGCTCTTTTTTTATCTTCAGATTCTTCCTACCTTTGCAACTGTCGAAAGACAAGCCATGCAATGACGCATTGCTTAACCACAAACACTAAAAACGATGCAGGACATTTTCAAGGTAATCAACATGGCGGGCCAGCAAGTCAAAGAATTGCTAAGATTTACCGCCTAAAAATCAACACACAGGCAAAAAAATCAGGGAAAGGGAAGAAGGTATCGAAAAAAAAGATGTAATTTTGAAGTTGAATACCATCTTCGACATTCCGACAAAAATAACTTTTATCCAAGAAATATGAATTTCAGACCCTTACTACTTTCATTGGCTCTGTTGCTTGGTGCACAGTTCGTATCTGCGCAACCTGCCGAGCGCTACACCGAACCCGCCGACCCGCATCAGGCGGCGCTCTCAGAATGGATCAACGTTGGCGCAGGATTGAACGCAAGCTGGGCCTCACGGGATCTCCACTATGCCCGGCACAAGGTGCCTATGACCCGACTCGTGCAGGACACGACGGTGTATGCCTGGCGCGGTGAACGGCTTGGCGCGGAAGCCATTCTGTTCACGAAGACTGCCACCAACAAGCTGCGCATCTCACTGACTGACTGGACGCAGAGCGGCACCAAGGCTGTGGATGCTGCCTATGGCACCGCCACGTTTATGAACTATGTCATCACGGACGAGAAACGCAACTGCGGCGCTAACGACATGTCCACCCCTGCATCGCTCGTGGCCGACATCATCGACAACAGCCATGAACGGAGCCTTGAAGCCATGAGCGCACGACCGGTGTGGTGCACCTTCAACGTGCCGCGCAACCTCACAGCGGGCACCTACGATGTTAAGCTCGTCGTAACGGATGCCACTACGGCTAATACCGTAGCCACACTGCCAATTCACATTGTCGTGAACAGCCACACGATGCCTGCGGCCGAGAACCGTACGTTCCATGTGGATTTCTGGCAACAGCCTTATGCCGTGTCACGCTGGTACGGCACCGGCCGCTGGACACAAGCCCACTTCGATGCCCTGCGCCCCTACCTCGAACGCCTGGCACAAAGCGGACAGAGCGTGGTCTCGGCGATCCTCTTCTACGAGCCTTGGGGCGATCAGAGCTATGACAAGTTCGACCCGATGATCAAATCGACGAGGAAAGCCGACGGAACGTGGGAATACGACTATACCGTGTTCGACCATTACGTCTCGCTCTGCGACTCCGTGGGCATCAACCGGCAGATAAACTGCTACTCCATGGTGCCGTGGGATATGACGTTCAAATATTACGATGAGCAAGAAGGAAAGAAAGTGAGTCTGAAGACCAGCACCGGCACCGCTGAGTATGCCCGGCTGTGGACACCTTTCCTTCAGGCTTTTGCCCGCCACCTGAAAGAGAAAGGCTGGTACGACAAGACATGTATCGCCATGGACGAGCGTTCACTGACGGATATGACCAACGCTTACAACGTGCTTCAGAAAGCTGTTCCGGGCATGAAGATGGCACTTGCCGGCAACTATCACAAGGAACTGGTGGATAAGATCTACGACTATTGTATCGCTTACGGCCAGTCGTTTACTGAAGCTGACCTGCAACTCCGCAGAGCCAAGGGGTTCGTGTCGACCTGCTATACCAGTTGCGCCGAGTCCGAGCCGAACATCTTCACCAACAACAATCCCTCCGATGCCGCCTTCCTGCCCTTGTATGCCCTGTCGAAAGGTCTGGACGGCTATCTGCACTGGTCGTGGATGAACTGGGACGACCATCCGCTCACCGATTCGCGCTACCGCCTTTTCCCACCGGGCGACACCTACTGTGTTTACCCCGGCAACCGCTCTTCCGTGCGCTACGAACGTTTCATCGAAGGCGTGCAAACGGCGGAGAAATATGTGGTCCTGACCAAAGCGTATAAGGCTGCCAACATGACCGACAAACTCGATGCGCTCACCAAGGCGCTTTCAGCCTGCCAGGACGGTGTAGCCTCAGCCCATCGCGTGGCGTTGGTGGAGCGTTTAGTCAATGAAGCGCCGGCTCCCCACACTACTGAAGAAAGAATCCTAAAACCGATAATAAAAAAAAATAAGATAAAAACAGATGGGATTATAAGAAGAAATAAAAAGAAATGCGTAAATTTGTAGCGAAATAAAATATAAAGACTTAGATGCAATCAAAATTACTTTCTACCCTATTCTGCTTTTCTTTAGCAGTGAATGCTGTGGCAGGTTATCATCCCTTCGAGGGATACGCCTACGGCGAGGCAAAGGCTCCTTCCGGAACAGAGTGGCAGTCGCCCATGCAGTTGGGATACAACAAACTCCCGGCTCATGCCAACTTCTTTTCCTTCGGCTCAACGGAACAAGCAAGGAAAATTCTGCCCGAGAACTCCTCCTTTTATCAAAGCCTTGACGGCCCCTGGCGGTTCCACTTCTCGAAGAATCCCGACGAACGACCCAAGAATTTCTATGAAAAAGGGTTCAACGACCAAAGTTGGGATGTGGTCAATGTGCCCATCAGCTGGAACATCGCCGGAGTGCAGAAAGACGGCACGCTGAAATACGGGGTACCCATCTATGTCAACCAGTGGGTCATCTTCAAATATAACATTGAGCCGGGCGACTGGAAGAAAGGCGTGATGCGCGAGCCGCCCAAGAGCTACACCACCTATACTTACCGCAACGAGATAGGCTCGTTCCGGCGGTCATTCGACCTGCCCGGCGATTGGAACGGACGTGAGATCATACTCAACTTCGACGGTGTAGATTCATTTTTCTATCTTTGGGTGAACGGTCATTATGTGGGTTTCTCCAAGAACTCACGCGACGCTGCTCGCTTCGACATCACGAAATATGTGAACAAGGGGCGGAATGAAGTGGCGGTAGAAGTGTATCGTTCCTCTGACGGCAGTTTTCTCGAGGCTCAGGACATGTTTCGTCTGCCCGGCATCTTCCGCAATGTTTACGTCACCTCCACGCCTAAGGTGCACATCGCTGACGTCAAGGCCATTCCGGCCTACAATGCCGGCAAAGGCACGCTCGACATCACCGCTACCTTGGAGAACCTCTCGACGAAAAACGCCAAGAATCTGAAGATACGCTGGACGCTCTACCGCAACAAGCTCTACAGCGACGACAACCAGATAGCCGCCACGTTTGAGACCAACGGCAACGGTGCGAGCATAGCCGACGGCCGGCAAACGGATCTCCACACGACGTTCACGCTTGACAAGGCTGCCCCGTGGACAGCGGAGCAGCCCAACGTCTATGTGCTTGTGGGCGAACTGATGCAAGGCAAGAAAGTGGTGGAAACGGTCAGCCTGCAGACCGGCTTCCGCACTGTGGAGATCAAGGACACACCGGCATCGGAAGACGAATTCGGACTGGCCGGACGCTATTTCTACATCAACGGCAAGGCACTGAAGCTGAAAGGTGTCAACCGGCACGACACCAATCCGGCTACGGGACACGTCATCTCGCGCAGTCAGATGGAAAACGAGATCATGGCCATGAAGCGTGCCAACATCAACCATGTGCGCACCTCCCACTACCCCAACGACCCGTATTTCTACTATCTCTGCAACAAATACGGTATCTATCTTGAAAGCGAGGCCAACCTTGAGAGCCACGAGTATTTCTATGGAGACGCATCGCTCTCGCATGTACCCGAATTCCGCCCGGCTCACGTCGACCGTGTCTTGACCATGGCTCACGAACTGGTCAACGATCCCTGCATCGTCATCTGGAGCTTAGGCAACGAGGCCGGCCCCGGTCACAACTTCGTGGCAGCCTACGATTCGCTCAAGGGCTTCGACACTTCCCGACCCGTACAGTATGAGCGTAACAACGACATCGTGGACATGGGGTCCAACCAATATCCAAGCATTGAGTGGACACGTTACGCCGTGAAAGGAAAAATGGACATCAAATACCCCTTCCACATCTCAGAGTATGCCCACTCGATGGGCAATGCCGTGGGCAACCTTGTGGACTACTGGAAAGCCATCGAATCGACCAACTACTTTATGGGTGGTGCCATCTGGGACTGGATCGACCAGAGCATGTGGAACTACACCAAAGATGGCACACGCTACGCTGCCTACGGGGGTGACTTCGGAGACACGCCTAACGACGGGCAGTTTGTCATGAACGGCATCATCTTCGGCGACGAGACCCCGAAGCCACAATATTATGAGGTGAAGAAAGTGTATCAGTATGTCGGCGTGACGTGGCACGATGCCGCCACAGGGACGATTGACATATTCAATAAGAACTATTACACGGATGACCTCTCTGGGCTGGCTCTTTCCTACCGACTGACCGCTGACGGACAGACGGCCAAGGCCGGTACCATCGAGTTGGGCAGCGTGACACCGCGCACCCACAAACTGGTTACCATCCAGGGGCTGCGCGACGGCCTCGACCCTCGAAAGGAATATCTGCTCCACCTCACCTTCACGCAAAAACACGACACGCCCTGGGCTAAAGCAGGATACGTGCAGGCCGAAGAACAACTGTCGGTGCAGACGGCACAGCAACGCCCCACATTGACCATCAACGGAAAGGTGAACGTCGGACAGCCGGAGGACAACAAACTGGCCATAAGCGGAAAGAACTTCACGGCTACACTCGACCTAAGCAAGGGTACGATTTATAACCTCACCTATGGTGACAACACGATCATTGCCGATGGATGCGGTCCTGAGCTCAACGCCTTCCGTGCATGGACCAACAACGACAACTGGGCTTATACCGGCTGGTACAGCAACGGTCTGAACAACCTGATTCAGCACAGCACCGGATACCAACTGCACAACAACAATGACGGATCGGTGTCGATAGCCTTCAACGTCGTGTCGCAGGCCCCCTGCGGCTACAAACTCGAAGGCGGCACAGCCAACTGGAAGAAACTTGTGGAGTACAAGGACAAGCCGTTCGGCAAAGACGATTTCCGCTTCAACTCACAGGTGGTTTACACTTTCTTTGCTGACGGAAGCGTAGAAAGTGAGAGTGCCATTACCAGCAACAAGCCATCACTGACATTGGCCAAACTGGGGTATACCGTAAAAATAGGTAATGACAAGAACCATTTGTGCTATTACGGCCGGGGACCGGTGGACAACTATCCTGACCGCAAGACGGGGCAGATGATTGGTATCTACAGGCAGGACGACGTGAAGAAAGAGTTTGTACCGTTCCCCAAGCCACAAGATACGGGCAATCATCAAGACACGCGCTGGGTGGCGCTGACCGATCAGGCCGGTAACGGAGCCATCTTCGTGGCTAAAGACAAGATGAGCTTTTCGGCGCTGCCGTGGGCGGACAATGCCCTTGCTATGGCCAACCATCCTTACGAACTGCCCAAGAGTGATGCCACCTATCTGCATCTTGACATGGCCATCACAGGGCTTGGCGGAAACAGTTGCGGACAGGGAGGCCCGCTCTCCCAAGACCGTGTCATGGCTACGCCCCACACCTTTGGCTATGTCATCCGTCCTGTCAGCCAAACGACTGACGAGGATTTGCTCAACGCTGCCAACGTGAGTTTAGGCGGCTCTACGCCCCTTACGCTTACTCGAGACGCGAATGGAAACGTGAGCATTGCTGCCGACAAGGCCGACAAGGTAATCTATTATAAGGTGGGCAACAGAAAGGCACAACGCTATTCTGCACCCGTCAACCTGCACGACGGCGGCACGATAAAAGCCTGGGTAAAAGGATCAGAATGGCTTTCTACCACACAGACCTTCCCTCGCATTGAAAATATTCCGCTGACGGTTGTCTATGCTTCAAGCGTGGAGAGTGGCGAGGGCGATGCCGACCATCTGACCGACGGCAATCCCACGACCTACTGGCACACGATGTACTCCGTGACTGTGGCCAACTACCCGCACTGGGTGGATTTCGACTGCGGTGCAGTGAAGACCATCAAGGGCTTCGCTTACCTGCCACGTCAGGACAGCGAAAACGGAAACATAAAGGCTTACCGCGTGCAGGTGAGTAATGATGGAAAGAACTGGGGAAAGGCTGTGGCAGAAGGAACCTTTGAGAACAACCTCAAAGAAAAGGTGGTGATGCTGCCAACAGCCGTGAAAGCCCGCTACGTGAGGTTCACAGCGCTGAGCGAACAGAATGGTCAGGACTTTGCCTCTGGCGCTGAGTTCAAGGTCCTCGAGAAATAATACCGGTATCAGAAGCCCCGAACTGAAAGGTGTCACCTTTAGTCCGGGGCTTTTTCGTGTTATATATTTATCAGCTACTTCTATCGCAAAGGTTTGAAATCGCGGAAGTATTTATGAAAAACCTTCTTGGCCTGTTCCACCTCATCTCCGACCGCTGCCGAACTGAACGAGCCAAAGGCGTATGGAGCGCCAGTGGAAAGGCTATTGACATTGGCCTTATCGGTCGCGCCCGTGACGAAAGGCCACTCATAGTAGCTGAACCAGTCCTGCGACTGACAGCTATTGTCGAAAAAGGCTTTCCACCGCGGATAATAATAAGCCGACAGCAGACCGTTCCACTCTCGGTTGCCATAGTCGTGCAGGCCTCCACCATTGCACTGAGACTCACCGCCCCAAGTAGTAAGCAACATGCGGGCATTCTGCTCATAGCGCCTTTTCTCGGCTTGGGTATGGCCAAGGTGGCGCGCCATCTCCGTCCATGTTCTCAATCGTAACTCCTTTCGCGTGCCTACCAATGAATCCTGATCGAGAATCATGCAGAGGAATTTTTGTTGAAGACGGAACCGCTCGTCAACGTCGGTAGTTATGGAGAGACGGTCAAGCGTTTCTTTGCCATCGTCTGCAAGCGTCTGCCGCATAATGTCCACGAGGTCGTAGCGATAGTTGTCGTTATCTTTCAGTTTATCGGCTACCGAGAGAAATTCGTAGGCAGCTGTTCGCAGGTCGTCTATATTCCAGTACCAAGACGATCCTGCCCAGGTGCTCACCGTGCCCGGCCTCTTGGCAGGACGCATCATAAACACACTCTCGGTGGTACCCTGCTGATTCTTGTTGGGACAGTTGTAGATACCGTTCGCCAGACGTTGCCAGGCTCTGTACAACGCACGGTAGGCAACAGAATCGGAGGTCTCAGTGACACCATAGCGCGAGGAGACATAGTGCTGTAACCAACTGTTGATGGTATAAGGCTTGTCACAAGTCCAAGGCAAGGCATAGAGCAAATCGAAGAGCACGGCGTTGTTCTCGATGCCTTCAGGCAAGGCACCGATTCCTGCAAGATTATTGTCTGAAGCCTTCTCAACCGCTTTGTAGAAACTGTTCATGATGCGGCTCATGCGCCCGAACAGGCCCACGTTGCCGCCAAAGTTATTAGTCATTCCCCAAACCCATTGATGCTTGCTTCCCTTAGCGTTTGTGGCATTACCACTCAATGCCGTCTCGCCGTTGGAATCACCATGAAGGTCAAGGATAAGCAATCTCCCTACAGGCACCTGATGTGTCAGGTCTGTTGTGGGATTACCCTGCCAGTGCTGAGCCACCCAGACCGCCTGACTGTCGTATGAACGGAGCGCGTTCCACATGGCCTTGACCGAGTTGGGCGCATCTACACTGGTTGGTACGCCGCCCTCATGAAACGGATCGATGGCAAAATAGTGGGTAGACAATTCCGATCCATACACATCCTTCACGGCTTGATAATATTTGGCAGCAAATTCTTTGAGTCGGGTGGTGTCATTGACAAAATAGGGGCGCGTGAAGTTGTTCCAAGAACCACTTGATACGATGTCGGTATGCTTCCATCCCAAGATCTTATCCTTTTCTGCATCAGCAAGGAAGTCTTGTGGCACCATTCCCACATAGCCCGGAATGACAGGTGTGATACCATACTCGCTCAGTCGTCGAAAGATCTTCTTTGCCAACTGCTCTTGCTGATCATACCATTTTTGTGGCAGAGGCCCGCCCCACTCCGTCATGTTGTTCATAAAGAACCATCCAAAGTAGGCAGGACCGGTTACAAACTTATTGACCTTGTCAAGTGAGTCGTAACCATAACCATCCATCAGAACTTTGCGCCAGACACACTCCATGCCCTCTGTGATAAGGGGAAGATTGATGCCGTGCAGCGCCATCCAGTCGATCTCCTGCTGCCAGCGCGACCAGTCCCAAAAGGCCATGGTGTAGCTGTGCGTGCAGAAATTGAGGTAGTAGCGGTAATCTACCGTTGAGGTATGTGTCTCCTCTGAGACTATCGGCAAGGATGTCGGCAACTTTGCTTTCGACATATTCCATGAGATATCAATACCGACCTTATTGAGAAACCAGTTGATGCCAGCTGCCAACGACACATTATTAGGTCCTTTTATCGAAACGGTTTGACCGTCGCAGCTAATGGCAAACCAGTCCTTACCGCTATGTGAACCATCAATGACGCATGTAAAGCGCGATGCATCCTTGCCATGAGGCAAGATGCGCTTGAGCAGGCCGTCGGTGACCTCTGTAGCACCAACAGGCAAGGATGACAAACAAAAAGCTGCAGTACCTGCCATCAGACGGAATAACCGGTGAAAACGTCGTCCCTTACACGACGGAGCTAATACTGATAGGAACATAAATATAAAGTGTTAGTGTAAGTATTGGTGTAAGCGGAGCACGACTCCATACATGTCCTCTTCATCGAGGTCTGGGCTTGCCTATCTACAGTAGCCTGAAATAATAAGGCGGGTCCTTGGGCCCGCCTTATTATCCAAACGAATAACGACACCTTGCCTTAATGCAGCACTACACCTGCATCACTGGTTGGATTCTGTGTCAGTGTGCCGGGATAAGAGTTGATGGCATCTTGCGGAATATAGTAAGTCACGCGATAGTCGGTGGCTTTGATATCTTCAAACTGCTTGTGCGGACCGGGATAATGACGTGTCAAAGTACCACCATTGCGGAATACATCGTAGCTTCGTTCAGCTTGATAAGCCAACTCCAACTGCCGCTCTTTATCAATGCGCTCAGGTGCATTGGAGGCATCGAGCGATGTATAACCTGCACCGGGAATGGAACGCTCCCGAATGAGATTCAGATCTTTCAAAGCCTCATCATATTTACCCAATTTGGCATAAGCTTCCGCACGGTTCAGATAGATCTCACCCAATCGGCTGATAACCGGCGAATGGAGCTGCGACTCTTCTCCTTCACGAGAACATTTCACGATGTAGAACATCGGGTAGACGCGGTTCAGATTAATATAATCGTCCAACACTCCTTGATAGGTCTTCCCTTTATAGTTGATGGAGTAAATCTCCTGCTTGGCATCGACGGGTGTCAGCTCATAAGTAGTCGTATTATTGTCTTTGTCCGTTTCCGAGCATGTCACCTTATCCCCCTTGCGGGTTACTGGCAGCTGAGCATAGTTGAGGGTTGTAGCATTGTCATATTTGATGAACCTGAACACCTCTTTTTTAGGGTCGTAGTATTGCGGCTCAATGAAGTTGGCACGTGCATCAACGATGACTTTATGCTCCGGCCTCCAGTCGTTACGTCCGGTCTCATTAAGCAAATCAATGTATTTTGCACTGGCATACATCTCTCCCCAGCCCATGCCGCCAATGTTGGAATACATGCCTCCGATACCATAATAATGGTCATATCCTGAGAACTCTGAAGCTACGCGACGAATGACAAAGATCGACTCTTTGTTGTCGTCCGGACTGTACGTGTTGTATTTCATGAATTCATCTCTTGGCAGCAGGGAGTAGTCGCCGGAGTTGATCACTTTTGTCGCGTAGTCAACAGCCAACTGTGCGTATTCCTTATTAGGATTCTCATACGTACCGCTCATGTAAAGATACACTCTGGAGAGCAGCGCTTGAGCAGCGCCTTTTGAAGCATAAGAGCTGCCCTGGTTGACGGTAAGCAATGTCTCCGCCTTTTTCAAGTCGCTGATAGCCTGCTCATAAGTCTGTTCCACCGTAGCGCGGTCAGCTAAATGCAAATCACTCGTGATGTTGTCGGGCGTTCCGTTGACAATAGGCACACCAAGATTCTTGTCCGGTGCCTGGTAGTATGGACGGCCGAAAGCACGGACAAGATAGAAATACATCATGCCCCGGACAAAATAGCATTCGCCGAGCTTGTTGTTCACTTCGGCATCGCTGCTTTCCGGAATCATCTTAATGATGTTGGAGGCCTGCGCGATCGCTTTGTAGCCATAGTCCCAGAAGTTCTGCAAACGGTAGTTGTTTGGTGTGCGCGAGTAAGAGATAAACTCATAGAAGGCATCCGTGGAAGATCCTCTGATCATGATGTTGTCGCCGGCGTATTCGCCCAATCGGTGCATCGGGTCTGACCATACCTTCAATTGGGCATACATACCATTGACAAGCGCCTCTAATTTGTCAGCCGGGTCGTTTTGTATTTCTTCTCCCGCCATGCTGGTTGTCGGCAGGCGGTCAATGTCACATGCGCAAAGGCTCAGTGCGGCAAGGACTACTATAATTATATTTTTTCTCATATTCTATATTCCTTTATTATCACGTTTATACCTTATCGTCTTGACAGTTTGATCTGCTTGCTGTGTTTTGTGCGATATTACAGCGTGACGTTCAGACCGAACATGTATTTGCGCACCGAAGGATAGATCGATGTACCAGCCATGCCCATTGTCGAACCGCTATCGCTGTTGTGAAGTTCCGGGTCAACTCCCGAGTAGCCTGTAATGGTGAAGAGGTTCTCGCCTGAGAAATATACCCTCACGTTGTCCAGACCGAACTGTGGCAACTTAAAGTTATAGCCTAAGGTCAGCGAACGGAGCTTGAGGAAATCGTTATCCTCAAGATACCTCGACGACATGAGGTTGCCCTTGTCCTGGTTGTTGTATTTGGCGACAGGGTGTGTAGCGTGATCGCCGGGTTTCTGCCAGCGTGTCCATCCGTCCTTGAGCTTCATCTGGTTGCGGTCGCCTGCGTAAGCACCGTCAGAGTCATACTCCTGACGGAAATAGCTGTAGGTCTGGCCGCCGAGTGAATAACCAAAAGAGGCATTGAGGTCAAAGTTACGCCATGTGAGCGTAGTAGTGAATCCACCGAACACGTCTGGAGAAGCCTTGCCCACCTTATAATATTTAGCTTTAGCATAGTTGGATGTTGTCACCTTGTTGCCGTTCTCATCATCTGTGTACCACATAGGTGATCCGTCATCAGGGTTGACACCTGCCCATTCCGGCATATAATAAGTATCAATAGGCTCGCCTATCTCCAAGATCTGCTGAGCTGCTCCGGCGATAGCCGGAGAGATGATGACAGGCTTGACAACGTAGTTGCCGTTGTCGTCGAGCTGCTTGTACAGATCCGTTAGCTTATTCTTGTTATGACCGATATTGAATGTCAGGTTCCAGGTCAGGTCCTTTGAGCGGATCACATCTCCACCGACTGTCAACTCAAATCCCGTGTTCTTCATCTTACCGACATTTCTCCAGATGCGTGTAACACCTGTAAGACCTGTTACCGGCACTTGGTAAAGGATGTTGTCTGTTTTCTTTGAATAAAGATCGATCGTGAAGAACAGACGGTTCTTCCAGAAACTGCCGTCAAGACCTACACCGGCTGTATAAGTCTTCTCCCATGTCAGATCCTTGTTGCCTACCTGCGAGATCAGCGCTCCCGACTGTTCATTATAGGTATAGCCAACGGAATAAAGATCGTATTGCGGATAAAGCGCCGACGGACGGTTACCAACAGAGCCATAGGCAGCACGCAGTTTCAGGTTATCAACCCAATCGGCCTTGAACCATGACTCGCGGTTGATATTCCAACCGGCACTGAAAGAGAAGAAATTGCCATACTTCTGGTTGTCACCAAAGTTGGAAGCCCCATCACGACGGAGAGAGACCTCTGCCATATAGCGGTCGGCATAGACATAGTTGCCCTTAAAGAAATAAGACTGCACAGCCCACTCCTGAGAGTAGCCTTTCAGACGTTCAGGCTTGGAAGTCACCGACAGCTCATTGAAGCCAGAAAGAATTCCCGTGCCATAACCGTCCTCGTAAGTGTACTTATAATCTTTGAACTCGTAAGCCAACAAAGCAGATACTTGGTGCTCTCCAAAGGTCTTGTTGAAACGCAGCAACTGGTTGGTGTACCGGCGCTGAGTGTCATCACGCCACTCTGTGACACGACCGCTGACTCCTTCTGCGCTGCTCGACCGTGCATCCTGATAACCGTGATCTTTCGTAGCATAATAGCGGAAGTTGTTCACCGATGAGAAGGTGAGCCAAGGCGTGAAATGAATGTCGAAGTTGAGACTGCCTGAGAACTCATAGTTCTTATAGGTCGACTTGTTCCACTGTAAATCGTAAAGATAGTTTGTAGCTTTATTGTTGACCCACCCCGAGTAGTAGTTAGGTACAATGTTACCGTCCTCATCATAAGGGCTGTCCCATGGGAACATAGAATACATGGCGTTCACCGAGTACTGACGGTCATCGGTATCGGTCATGGATCCGTTGATGTCTGGTTTTATCTCAAGCCACTTGGTCGGTTTCAGCGTTCCTTTGTAGCGGAATGTATATTTCTTGATGCTATATCCTTTCACGGCACCGGTCTCTCCATAGTAACCCGCGGAGAAGAAGTTTTGAATCTGATCGCTTCCTCCGGTGATTGACAGATTATAGTCTTGGTTGAATCCAGTCCGCTTGGCGAGCTTGTACCAGTCGAAGTTAGCGTTTCGCAGATCTTCATTCCAACGCGGGAATGAAACTTGGTCCACGTTGGCAAACGACTTATAATAATCGTAAAGCTCTGCGCCGTCCATCATTCTCAGTTTGCCCCTGTCGAGTTCGCTGGCACCCAACTTCACGGCGACGTTCACCTTCAATGGTTGGGCTTTTGGGTTGCGGGTAGTGACAACAATGACACCGTTGGCACCCTCTGATCCATAGATAGCCGTAGAAGCAGCGTCTTTAAGGACGGTCAGGCTCTCGATGTCGTCGGGATTAAGCTGACCGGGCGACGAGCCAACGATGACACCATCAATGACCCACAAAGGGGAGGTGTCGCCACTGAGCGTAGCCTGACCGCGGATCACCACTTTTCCCCGCTGGCCGGGCTGGCCTGATCCCGGCTGAACGTATACACCGGCAATCTTGCTGTTGAGCATGTTCTCTACGGAGGTTGTGGTAACGTCCTTCAGTTTACTGGCTTTGATATTGCTCAAAGCACCCGTAAGGCTCTCCTTTCGCTGTGTACCGTAACCAACAACAATAATCTCGTTGAGCGCTGTACTGGTGTTGGTCATCACGATCTGCATGTTCTCCTTGGCCGTGAAAGTCTGGTCTTCAGAGCCAATGTACGATACCTGCAACTTGCTTCCGACGGGTGCGTTAAGGGTAAAGTTGCCATTGACATCCGTAACGGTGGCATTCTGAGTGCCTACCTGACGAATGGTCGCGCCTACGAGGGGCTCCCCCGTCTCATCTTTTACAACACCATGGATGCGCTTTGAATGGCTCGCTTGCTGAGTAATGTTGACCTTGGATGACGGCTCAGACCCCGCGAGAACGTTCTGAGGTGACAGCAGCGCCATTGCTACAAACCCAAAAGTAACAAGGCAATTTGTTTCGGTGAGTTTTACATTCATAATTATAAGTTTGAGGTTCTACTGCAAAGTTATTAAAATTGTATTATAGTTGCAAATATTTAGACTAATTTCTTTAAGATTTAACATATAGTCGTTAATATTGTAATCAATCAGACGATTTAACCATCAGTTAGACATATAGCTTGGCCAGCCATCAGTTATTCGAACAGAATGAATCATTCAGAAACCGCCAAATGTAAATATATTTTTGTCACAACCCCCGCTGAGAATCGATTCTTTTCAAACAAGTGGTGCCTCGCATGAAAAGAACGCCAAAATGAGCCGAGTTGACAAATAATTATCAATCAAGCGATTATCAAATTTTCCAGTGTTAGAGGTATTTCAAATGCTTTCAAGCTGTTGCCTCTACTATAGTTATGTCACCGACCTTACAGCGTTATGCCACTGACATTTAACGGTTAAGTAACCGAGATAACAGTTAAAGGGCAGTGACATAACCATAGAAAGGTCCATCCTCTGTCGCTATTTCTCATCCAACAAGCCATTTTTCACCTTTCATACTCCACTTTTGCCTTCTCTTTTGTCAACTTCCATTGTCCTGACTTTTTACTTTTTGTAAAAATAGTTCATTGTTTTTATCTCGTTCTTCAAGTCCCTTTCCATATCCAGCACGGGGGAGCCAACAACCTTATATTAACAATCTAATAAACTGTTTACCATCGAAGTAATTATTCAGCGGAGTCCCCCACAGAACAGTACCCATCGGACATCGAGCTGAACAATATAACTCAAGAGCGATATAACGTGAAAAAAATCTCCCAAAGGAGATAGTATCTCAGAATTTATATGTATTTTTGCCTCGTCAAAAAGATGAATTGCTGAATTGCCTTGCACCACCAGATTAAGTGATTCGCTTGACATGGACTATCGTAAGCCGCTTTATGCTGCTCGAAACATAATCTAACATTGAATAATACTGATAAAATACTGTGGTGCGGAAAAAACTATAAACTATTGCATGCAAAACCAAAAGACATTTTACGCCCTGCTTGCTGCCTTACTGCTGTCAACCGGCCAGAAAGCCTTGGCTGAAGGCTTGTCGGTGAAGGCTGTCAGACAGATCAATCCTACAACTGTTGAGCTCACTTACGACAACGGCGAAATGCTGACCGTCGACTTTTACGGCAAGAACGTGTTCCGCCTGTTCCGCGATCCAAAGGGCGGCATCATCCGCGATCCGCAAAGCAATCCCGAAGCCCACATTCTCGTCGACCAACCGCGAAGGGAGACGGGCCGGCTCGTTGTAAACGAGAAGAATGGCGCTATATCAGTGGCAACAGCTGCCATAAAAGTGGAGTTCAACAAAGCCAACGGCTTAATGAAAGTTACCGACCTTCGCAATGGCAAAACAGTCGTAGAGCAACAAAAGCCGGTTTCTTTCGACAAGGGCCGCACGACGATGACCCTCGACAATCACTCCGACGAATATTTCTATGGAGGCGGCGTGCAAAACGGACGATTCTCACATCGTGGCAAAAAGATAGAAATTGTGAATACCAACAGCTGGACAGACGGTGGAGTCTCCTCACCGTCACCTTTCTACTGGTCCACACGCGGCTATGCCGCCATGCCATACACCTTCGCGCCGGGAGCCTACGACTTTGGGGCCGCTGATCCAAAGGCCGTAACGCTTACCCACGACACGCCCTACCTCGACGTATTCTTTATGGTTGACAGCACACCTGAAGGTTTGCTGAACGATTACTACCAACTCACCGGCCATCCGGTTCTCCTTCCGAAGTTTGCCTTTTACGAAGGACATCTCAATGCCTATAACCGAGACTACTGGAAGGAGACGACCGACAAGAAACAGGGCATACGTTTTGAGGACGGAAAATATTATACGGAGAGCCAGAAAGACAACGGTGGCATCAAGGAGAGCCTCAACGGAGAAAAGGGCAACTACCAGTTCTCTGCCCGTGCTGTCGTGGACCGGTACGTCCAAAACGACATGCCCTTAGGCTGGGTGCTGCCCAACGACGGCTACGGAGCCGGCTATGGCCAGACCTCAACGCTCGACGGCAACATTGCCAACCTGAAGAGCTTTGGCGACTATGCCCACCGACACGGTGTAGAGATTGGCTTGTGGACGCAATCCAATCTTCACCCTATCGACACCATTCCTGCCCTGTTGCAGCGTGACATCGTCAAGGAGGTGCGCGATGCCGGTGTGCGCGTGCTGAAGACTGATGTTGCCTGGGTAGGTTCAGGCTATTCGTTCGGCCTCAACGGCATTGCCGATGTGGCACAGATCATGCCTTATTACGGCAGTAACGCCCGCCCGTTTATCATCACGGTGGACGGTTGGGCAGGATCGCAAAGATATGCCGGTGTCTGGACAGGTGACCAGACAGGAGGAGAATGGGAATATATCCGATTCCATATTCCCACCTATATCGGTTCCGGACTGTCGGGAATGGGAAACATCACCAGTGACGTGGACGGCATCTTCGGCGGACGGAATAAGATCGTGAATGTGCGCGACTTCCAATGGAAGGCTTTTACGCCCATGCAGCTGAATATGGACGGCTGGGGCACCAGTCCCAAATATCCCATGCAGATGGGCGAACCGGCTACCAGCATCAACCGGTCGTATCTCAAGCTCAAGTCGATGCTGCTGCCCTACAGTTATACCTACTCGCACGAAGCCGTAACGGGCAAGCCGCTGATCCGGGCAATGTTCCTCGAAGATCCTTCCGACTTTACCCACGGCACGGCCACGCGCTATCAGTATATGTACGGACCCGCGTTTCTCGTCGCTCCGGTCTATCAGAACACGAAGGCTGATAAGGAAGGCAACGACATACGCAACGGAATCTATCTGCCCAAAGGCACGTGGTATGACTTCTTCACGGGAGAGGCCTACGAGGGGGGACGCATTCTCAACGACTTCGATGCGCCGATATGGAAACTGCCCGTCTTCGTAAAAGCAGGATCCATCATTCCGCTGGTCAATGCCAACAACAACCCTTCACAGATTGACCGTTCAAACCGTACCTTCGAGTTCTATCCTGAAGGCCAGTCTTTATTCTATCTCTATGATGATGACGGTACAACCGAAGCCTATCTCCATGGAGACAGTGCCACGACACAAGTCAACAGCATGCTCTCGGGCAAGAAATTGACGCTCAATGTCGCCAAGACCCAAGGCCACTTCAACGGCATGACACGTGAACAGCGCACCACCCTCATCGTAAACTGCGGGGGCAAGCCAAAGAAGGTGGCAGCCATCATAAACGGAAAGAAGATCAAGTTTGCTGAGGATCCATCGGCAGAAAACGCATGGTCTTACGATGAGGCTCCTGAAATGAACAGGTTCTCAACGAAAGGCAGCGAGGCTGCCTCCAAGCGCATCAGACACACGCCTCAGCTTACAGTGCGCCTTGCCGCCACGGATATCACACAGACTGATATTTCTGTGATCATTGACGGCTTCGTATCGCTTGACAACAGCAACCGACAGTTGAAGAAGACCGGCGCATTACAGGCACCTGTCATGCAGACGGCTGACATTCAACCCTATTCGATCGCACCCCGATGGCAATCCGTCAGCAATGCCGACTACTATGAGATCGAGTTCCAGGGTGAGACCTACTCCACTATTAAAGGAACGAGCCTGTTGTTCTCCGACCTTACGCCGGCCACCGACTACTCATTCAAAGTGAGGGCTGTCAATGCCAATGGAGCCAGCGAATGGACCACCATGAACACGCGCACAGCTGTCAATCCGCTTGAGAACGCGCTTCATGGACTGACAGCCACATCGACCGCGCGCGACATGGACGGATTCAGCATCGGCCATCTCTTCGACTTTGCCACTACGGGAGACATCTGGCATACCGACTATTACAGTAAGGCCGTGCCGTTTACTTTCACGATTGACTTACACAGTGTCAACACCCTTGATAAACTGCAGTATCTTCCACGGGCGGATGCCGGAAACGGCACTATCACCCGCTGTGATATTTCAGTAAGCCGTGATGGTAAGAAATGGACTGAGGTGGGCGAACAGCAATGGGCTCGCGATGCCAAGACGAAGGAGGTAGTGCTGGCTCAAAATCCGGTAGCGCGCTACGTCAAAGTGGATGTCAAAGAAGCAGCAGGTGGCTTTGGATCCGGACGAGAGTTCTATGTGTTCAAAGTCCCTGGCACGAAATCATTGTTGCCCGGAGACATCAACAACGATGGCAAGATCGACGAAAACGACCTCACCTCCTACACCAACTATATGGGCTTGAAGAAAGGCGACGCTGATTTTGACGGCTACATATCTGGCGGTGACATCAATGGCAATGGAATGATTGATGCTTACGACGTCTCCAATGTCTCCACACGACTCGACGGCGGCGCACAGCTTGAGGATGAAGGCAACTTGGCCGGCAAATTCAATTATGTCTTTGACAAACAGGCTTATAAGGCTGGTGATGATATAACGGTTACCGTCAAAGGATCCGGTATGAAAGCAATCAATGCTTTCAACTTTATCTTGCCCTACAACCCACAAGACATGAAATTTGAGAGGGTGGATGCTGTAGCGGCCAAAGACATGACGAACATGACCTACGACCGTCACCACACCGATGGCAGTCAGGTTCTTTATCCTACATTCACCAATGTCGGAAACGAGCAACCGATCTCGGGCAACGAGACGCTCTTTGTCATGCACTTCAAGGCCCTGCGCGCTTTCCGTGTCAAACCCGTATCACCGAAGGGTATGATTGTGGACAAAGGACTGAAAGAAATCGATTTCTGAGTTGTTTAACCCTATATATGATAAAGATAGGAACTGGCCGGGCCAGTTCCTATTTTTTTATGCACTAAAAAATCCTCCCACTATGCAATGGGAGGATTATATAAGAGAAATGCTATATCGTAGCACGTTTAGATTTTCATCTGCTTGCTGCCCGCTTTCTGAGCATCACCCTGTTTACCGTGCTTTTTCCAATACTTGGCACCTTTAGCCTTCAGTTTGGCGGTAAACTCGGCACTTGCCTTGTCAACAGCCTGCTCTTCTTCGGGAGAAGCAAACAGATGCTTGTAACCCTTCTGAACATTCCAATAGCCACGAGTGAAGTCAGGAACCTGAACAGGAATGTTGCCGTTGTTCATAGAAATGGAACCCAGTTCGGCTAAGCAGCACCACTCAGCCAGGTCATATACGTCCATATCAAGCGGTAAACCATGCTGCAAGCAATACACCAGACGGCTGTCCATGATAAAGTCCATGCCACCGTGGCCACCTACCTTCTTGGCCTTAGCCTCATATTTGTCGACAAGAGCGTCACGGAATTTCTGCTCGAGACGCTTCACATCCTCCTCGGGGAGATAATCGTGACCCGACATCTTGTCGCTGGTGGGCTGCACACCGACAGTCTTCATCTGATTGCTCGACAAGGCGTAACCCTCAATAGGATATTTGTTGGCAAAGCCTTTAGAACCAACGACCTGGTACATACGGTTGTAAGGTTCTGGTGTCATCGTGTTGTGCTGCACCTCGATCACCTTCCCGTTTTCGGTACTGATGAGCGTTACAGTGTGGTCTCCATTGGCAAAAGTATCACACTTCTCACCCGACATTTTCTCGACCCACTGCTTACCATTAATCGACTTGGTGTCCATGGCTACCAAGGTCTTCATACGGTCGCCGCGGTGAATGTTAAGCACCTGTGCAATAGGACCGAGACCGTGAGTAGCATACACGTCGCCACGGAACTTCTGGTTATAGTCGAGGCGCCAGCCCAACTTGTCGTTGGCATCCTTCTTCCAATAAGCGTCCCAGAACGGAGAGAGATCGTGACGGTAAGCACCCTGTACGTACTCCACCTCTCCAAACACGCCATGCTGTGCCATGTTCAGCGTGTTGAGCTCAAAGAAGTCGTAGCAGCAGTTCTCCAACATCATGACATGAAGACGCTTCTGCTCACTAAGATTGATAAGCTGCCAAATTTCATCAAGGTTCATGGCTGAAGGAACCTCAATAGCAACGTTCTTGCCATGCTGAAGAGCGTACTTAGCCACCGTGAAATGGTGACGCCAGTCAGTAGCGATATAAACAAGATCGATATCCTTCCGCTCGCACAACTGCTTGTAGCCATCCTCGCCGTAATACACGTCTGCTGGGGGAAGGCTTGCGTTCTCCAATATTTTGTTGCAGGCCTCAGCACCGTTCTTCTCATGGTCGCAGAGCGCCTTGATCTCCGTGCCATCAATGTAGGTCCACCGTTCCACAGCACCCGGGCCGCGCATACCCAAGCCAACAAAACCTACGCGAACAACACTGAGCTTGGGCGTTGCAAGATTCAAGACATTCTCCTGACCAGCAGGACGGGCAGGAACATCGGTTACAGCCTGCCCATTCTTTATGGTATAAGGCCAATTGAACTGTGCATTGGCACCTACCGGCATGAAGAACGAAACAGCCGCAAAAGCGATAGCTGCCAAAATTTTTTTAGGTTCTTTCATCATATTACTATTTAAAATAAGGTTTCTTTTGGCAAAGTTATAAATAAAACAATATATAAACGAAAATTTAATAGTATTTAATTCCTATATTTTGTTAAGAATATAATTTTCCACAATAGATATAGCTATCACTTGAAGCTGAAGGAATCTATTGAAACTGCAAGAATTAGAAACAGAAAAGGCCGGACTTCCCGAAGAAGGGAAATCCGGCCTATACATTAATTCCTCGTAGAGGGAAACCGCTTTACGACTCGTAGTGAAAAAACTTATTACTACTCATAGAGTCGAACCTCACTCACGATGGGTGTATTGTAATCATCACCATACCACACGCCATAGGGACACTGCACGCAGCGCAGCTTCACGTACTTGCACTTTACCGCACTGTAGAACACCCACGGAACGACATCGGTAACTCTTGAAGCACCGTACTCGTCACTCACCTCGCCATCAGTCTGGCTGGTCCATGTCTCACCGTCATCGCTGGTGAGTATCTCGACAACAGAGGGCGCATAGTACCTGCTGTAGCCAAACTGATAAGACAGACCGGAAATGGTCTGTGGGTTGTCAAACTGCATGACGATCTCGTACGGAGCATAATAAAAGCTGTATGTATCCGTATTACTGTCGCTCAGATCGAAGGTCTCCTCGTCGTCTATGCTCACTTTGTATTTATTGACATCAATCTGGGTGAGCTTGGCCAGATCATTCTTCGACTGCGACTTGAGGTTGGTAACTACTTTACTGACGAGCACATCGTAGTAGTTGTACTGTTGTGCCATGGCTACGGCCTTGGAGTCGGTGGAGAGTTTCAGCACGGCCACTCCGGTGCCGTTGATCGTCTTGTAGGCATCATCATCCTTGAGCGTTATCCTGACCGGCTGACTCGACTGTTTCTCACCCGCTTTAATAACTACCGTAGGATTGATAACATCAATGGCAGACGCGGGCAAGGCTGTGGCATCGTTGCCATAAGCAGCGGTAGCGGTCTCGTCCGGTGACAGAGAAACACTGACATCCTCCTGAACGGGAGCCGTGAGACGGACAAAGACTTCGAACGTGTCTTCTGGCAAGATGACATTGACGGGTGTCTGTATCACCGTAGTTTCAGCAGTATTGGCTTTCACACCGCTCTGATAAACATACACTTTAGCCCCATAGTTTTCTTCGGCTGTGGGATTGAGGGGAGTGCCCACCGCAGGCTCATCGTCGCAAGCGACTGTGAGCAAGGCTCCCGCCATGAGGGGGAGCGCTATCTTGATGATATTGTTTGCTTTCATAGATCGTTATCATTTACCGGTCGTTATCATTTACCGTCTATACGTACGTTTTGCACCCACTGGGTCGTTCCCTGAGCCGTACACGTATTGCCATGCCCTGTGGCATCAGCAAAATCGTTGCCTGAGCCTTCGTTGAACTTGAAGTAAGCGAACAAGCCCTTGCTGTCAGGACTGATGACATACATGTTGTTGGCCACTTCGCCTTGGCTGCGAGCCACCGTCCAAAGACGGAACTCGCTGACCATCACGTTGGCCTTGAGATAGTCGGTGTTGCCCATCTGACAGTTATCCTTCCCCAAATAGACCGTCTTGCCGGGTAGTGTCATGCTGTTGTCGAGCTGTCCGTTGACGTAAAGGCTCAGCGATGATCCGGTGCAGACGTATGCTATATGGTACCAGGTGTTATCCTTGAACTCCATCTTGCTGTTCATCTGCGTTCCTTGCGTCTTAATCTGAAGCACATTGCCCTTGATAGGCGCATCGCCGAAGCGGATATATATCTCACCGTCCTTGCCATTGGAAGCCCAACCACCGAAGAGACACTGGTTGTTGAGTTGACCAACTTCTGTTCCCAACAGGCTGATGTTGAAGTCCATCTCAACCGTCCATGAATTCAACTCTATATTGTCGGATGAGCCTGCCCAAAGGAACTTGAAGTTGTTGCCACTGTTGAGGATAGGCACCGGCGTATAGATGACCTGATCAAGCAATACGACAAGCGAACTGCCGGAGTTGAGCACATCCTTCTTACCGTCTGTGCTGACCAGTCGTAATGGCAAGGCATATTTGGCACCACTGTTCTTCATCTCGGAAGTCAACGGATTAAGCGTCACATCCACCGGACTCGACAAGGATTCGCCCGACGCAATGGTCGCCTTGTTGTTGGCAAGGCTATACTGACCTTCTGGCAACGTGACGTAGGACGTAGAGTTGTGACGGTTGTAATTGCTAAGAACCGTTGTGTCAACCACTAACTCAAAGGAGCACGCCTCCGACGTAGGATCAGAGAGGCGCACGTTGACAGAGGTCGTCACCGGGTTGTTGCCAATTGTTATCTTCTCGCTGCTGTTGCCATTGGTACTGGTCTGCGCGATGTAAGCCTGATCGCTGAGCGTAGAGTACTCAGCATCCTCACACCCAGCTAAAAAGAAGGTCGCGAGGCTCAAGCCTAACAGCAGATATTTATTTCGTTTCATAATGTGTTTTTCTTAAAGGATTATTTGATAACAGGGTTCATGATGGTGATGGCACGCCGCAGGTAGGGATAGGTGTTGACGATGCCAGCGAGCGAATACTCATACTCCATGTGGTAGGTCCCTACACCACCCTTTCGGTACTGCTTTCCATCAATGGTCGGCTCCCAGTAAGCCATGCCCAACAACGACGGGACGGTGTTGCCGTCATTGAGCGTATAGCTTACTCCGCCATCGGAAGCATAACTCTCAAAATTCTCGCATACGATAATCTTCTTGGCGAGCTGTTCGGCACTCAGCACGTCCTTGTAGTGGTCGTACTGCATGGCGACACGCGAGTCAAGGCTACCGTCGGAAGACGCAGAATAAGCCTGAAGGATAAAGTAGTTGAACCTGTCGGCATATTTGGCGGGAATGCGCTCAGGCTGCCCATCGACGACGAACATCTTTCCGGTGCCTGATGCAGGTCCGATGCGCTTGGACACGGTCTCAACGAAATGTTCCATGACAGCATCGTTTTTCCACAATTCCTTGTTGGTGTTGTAAGGCTGCGCGTAGTCGGGCTCGGCATCGAGGTCGAAGCCGTCGTAGTTGTATTTTTCAATCGTGTCGCAGATGGCATTGGCGTACTTCTCTGTTGCGGCAAGCTGCGAGGCTTCGTCATCGCCCCATCCCCAGAACTTATGGCGCCATTCGTCCCATGTAGTGCCCTTATTGACTTCTTCCTCGGGTTCCTCAGGAGTGAGCTGGTCACCGATATCCATCACGATGAAGCAAATAAGAGCTTTGGTGCCCTTGAGTTGCTGCAACTGTCGCAGGTCATCTTTCTGGTCATCACTGATGTTCTTGAAGTTGCCCCAAATGGAAACGAAATCCACACTGTCGGGTAACCCCATCAGACAGTTCTCCAATTTTGCACCGTTGCCGGTCCAGTTGCCAAACCAACCGAAAGCCACTTCATGGTCAGAGGTCTTATACTCCTTCAGCCGCTCATAATAAGCGGCATCACGGCCAGTCTTGGTCAGGTCGGCCGGATCCTTTATCTCTGTATCTGTCCAGTCGCTGCATGCCGACAGCCCTGCTATGGCAAGCATTACGAGACAGAAGGTTCTGATATATCTTTTCATATTCTTTTATATATAATAATGTGATACGATAATAACGGTTTATTTCTTCTGCCACCACATCTTAGTTGCATAGTCGTCGGTACCGCCGAGCAACTGTACCGCCTTGTCGTAGTTAGTCTTGTTTCTGATGCGCTCCTGCGGGTCGAAGGGTATGCGGTTGGCCACTGAAAGATTGGCCGCCGAGCTCTGCGCAGGCGCGAAGACCTTAGGATAACCCGTACGTCTGAGATCGCACCAAGCCTCCTGACCATTAGGATACATAGCTATCCATTTCTGAGTGATGAGGCGCTCAAGTTTCTGATCATCTGAAGCCTTGTCGTCCCACTTGATGGTAATGGTGCTCCTGGCCGTAGCATTGCCGCCGTAACCGCCGTCAGCATCAACATAGTCAGCCTGCTTGTATGTATCATTATTCAAGTACTCGCTTGCACCCGTTACGCCCCACTGCTCAAATGAGAGCGTTACGGCTTCGTTGTAGAGCTCATCGACGGTGCCTCCCATACCG
Organism: uncultured Prevotella sp.; assembly: GCA_900315955.1. Classification (GTDB taxonomy): domain Bacteria; phylum Bacteroidota; class Bacteroidia; order Bacteroidales; family Bacteroidaceae; genus Prevotella. Next base: position 12,419 of record ONBC01000005.1, on the reverse strand, counting down.
GACCATCCGGCAAGCGCACCCTCAGCCCGGCAGAAGGTCACTTCGGCTGCTGTCATCCAGATGCCACGGTCAGACTGCCCCACGTTGGCAGCCGAGTAGAGGGCATCGGCGGTAGTCTTGTTGCCCACATTGGCGGCAGCTCTCATGCCCACAATCTTGCGGTCGCCCTGTGTGGCGGCAGGCGAGAAGTATTTCTCGATGCGCGGGTCATGATAGCCGTTCATGTAGCTCTCTATATCTGCACAGGCACGTGTATCACCCCACTCAACAGAAGTCTTATAAAGGCCGTTAGGTGTATAACTGATCGTCAGATTGTCGTCGTTGCTGGTCATCACGCCGTCCTTGACAGCCTGCTCACCAATCTGCTTAGCCTGTTCCGGCTCCACAAAGCGCATACGTATGGCGATGCGCAGCTTCAGTGAATTGGCATATTTCAGCCAAGCCGACAATTTTCCCTGATACACCTGATCATAGTCTGAAGCTACTGTTGCCGAGGCATCAGCAGCCACGGCAGGCGCTATGACAGCTGTCGCGGCATCCAGATCGTTGAGGATGCTGGCATAGACATCCTTCTGCGAGGAGTAGGCGTTGGCATCCGACTCGTCAGCTCCGATAATCAGAGGGCCATACATATCGGTAAGGGTAAGATAACCTTGCGCACGAAGCACGAGAGCCAAAGCATAAGTGAGACCCTCACCATTCGTTATTCGCTTGATTTCCTCAAAGTTGGATTCAATTTTCGGCTTCAGATAGCGCAACGGATAAGTGTACCAGCTTTCCGATGCATTGCAAAGCACGAAGTTTTTCGTAGAAAAACCACTGTTGGCGTAAGTAAAGTAACGGCCCAGATAGTTGCCTATGAGGTCGTAATCCATCTGATAGTCATTCTCCTGCTCTGGAAAAGTATAGTTGAGCAGGTTCTTGAGGAAGTTACCGGTCATGTAGTTGTCGCGGTTCAGCTCCTCACTGCTGGCCTTGTCGCCGGGCTTATTGGCGTTTTCGAATCCGTCCGTGCACGAGGTCATCATCCCCGCAGCGGCGAAAGCGGCAGCAAAGGCCAACGCCCGAATATTTATTTTATACTGTCTCATTGATTGATTTGTCTTTAAGTGATATCACGTTGTCAGAACTGCAGGTTGACATTGAAGCCATAAGAGCGCAAGCTGGGCTGCATAAAGTAGTCGAAGCCCTGATAGAAGGTACCGGTAGAAGCCACTGACTCTGGATCGAACGGTGCCTTGTTGTAAATCATAAAGAGGTTATGAGCCACCACACCCACGGTCAGCCGAAGGTCGCCTAACCATTTTTTCGGGAAAGTATAGTTGAGATGGGCTTCCTGCAGACGTGCGTTGGTAGCGCTGTAAATGTATTCTGACCATATAGGGTTCTCGCCACCGACCACTGAGTAATAATTCTCCGCGCTTATTACGCCGCGATTGACGGTTACCCCGCCATTGTCACGAGCCTGTGCCGACCGCTCCGACACGCCATAGGCATCCATGATAGCCTGGGTCTGCGACATCACAATACCGCCAAAGCGAGCAGAAATAAGGAATCCAAGGGTGAAGCCTTTATAGCTGAACTCATTGGAGAAACCTAAGTTGCCCTTTGGAAGAACGCTTCCACGATAGGTCGGGTTGTCGAGCGTGCGCTGTACCACCTTACCGTCGTTGACGGCAATATTACCGTCGGCATCACGTTGGAAGTCGGTTGTGGTATAAACATCACCCATCGATCCACCTTTCTTTAGGATAATCTCGCATCCGGGCAGTCCACCCATCGACAGCACGCGGTCCGGATCGTCGAAGAGCTTGATGATCTTGTTGCGGTTCATGCTGTAGGTGAGCGTGGGGTTCCAGGTTAAGTCGCCCCAGGTCTTGTTGTAGCCCAACGAGAGTTCAATACCGCGGTTGCGCACGTTACCGGTCTGCACATACTCCTTATTATATCCACCGGCAGACGTGATGTCGAGCAGGAAAGTCTGCTTGGTTGTATTCGACTGATAGAAGGTCAGGTCAAAAGTCACGGCACTGTTGAACAGGCGGGCTGAGAGACCGGCCTCCCAAGAGTTGGTACGCTCGGGGTAAAACTTATCCGGGAATTTATAAGTAACACTGCTGTAAGTGCCCGTTGCCGGATTATACTCATAGCGGTTTTTAGACGAGATGTTGGCAGGAATGGCGGTACCCACTGATGCCCAGGAGCCGCGGACCTTGAGGTAATTGATGAACTTAGGCAGTTTCACCATTTCCGAAATTACCCCGGAGAGACCCACTGAAGGGTAGAAGAAAGAGGTCTGTGCCGTGCCTTCGAGGGCTGAATCCCAGTCATTGCGTCCGGTGACGGTCAGATAGAGCATGCTCTTCCAGCCGAGTTCCACATTGGCAAAGAGCGAGTTGATGTTGTGACGAGTAAGGTCGTAGATAGGTCGATTGTCATTGGTCACCGTGCCATAGTCGATGGCATTGGGTGTGAAAATATTGGAGGGTGCTTTGAGACCGCCTTGGTAGCCGGTCACATCATATTTGGTGCGCGACAAAGAGGCACCAATGTTGGCAGAGAGTGTCCAGTCAATCCAGCGCTTGTTGATGTTGGCCATCACATCACCGTAAAGACTGCTGTCGTTCACCTTGTCGTAGCTGTAGAAGCCATATTTCGAATGCGAGAACAAGTCAATGGTGGAAGCATAGCGCTTGTCCTCCTGCAGGGTCTGCGCGTCGTCCCAGCGCATGCGGGCGGTAAAATCGAGCCAGTCGAACACCTGATATTTGGCCGAGGCATTGACCATGTAGCGGTTCTTGCGGTTGGTACGCGGCATGCGGTAAGCCACCCAATAAGGGTTCTGCATGTGCAGCGCGTCGCCCAAGTTCCAGTTCTGCGTATAGATGTCGCGGGTGGCATCGTAAAGTTCGTACGTACGAATGGCGTCGAAACTCTCGCCGCGAGGGAAAAGATAAACCGATGTCAACGGGTTGAAATACTGACCCTGGGCCATGAGGTTGCGGTCGTTCTCACGCACATACTGGAAGTTGAAGTCGAGCGTGAGCTTGTCGTTGAGCATCTTGGTCACGTTTCTGATGGTAGCGTTGTAGCGGTTGTAGGCATTGTTAGGGATTATGCCTTTGGCATTAGTCGTGCCCAGGGAGATATACAGCTGGCTGGCCTTGCTGCCGGCGGTCAACGACACATTATTTTGTACATTTGTTCCCGTATTGAAGAAATCGCTTGGATCATAGTCACCATAGGCCGACTTCTCCTTGTTGCCCCAGGAGAGAATGCTGCCCGGCGCGTTGACATACTCGTTCTGGAACTTAGGCATGACGAAGGGATTGGAGAACTGCGTGCTGTTGCTGATAGACACCTTAACCTTTCCCTCGCTGCCTTTCTTCGTCGTAATCATAATGACACCTTGGGCGGCAGCCGAGCCGTAAAGGGCGGCGGCGGCAGGGCCGCTGAGAACATTCACACTCTCAATGTCATCAGGATTGATATCAGCTATACCTTCCGAACCCGGCTGAGTGGCATAAACCCCACCGTCAACGTTACCGTTGGAGGTGTTGGTGATTGGCACACCATCAACCACATAGAGGGCGGAGTTGGACTGCGAGATCGACTTCGGACCACGCATCACAACCTTCGTAGCGCCACCCATACCGGCAGACGAAGCGTTAATGGTAACACCGGCTACCTTACCGGCGAGCGAGTTCATGAAGTTAGTGCTCTTCACGTTGGTCAGCTCATCGCCTTTCACTTGCTGCACATTGTAGCTCAGGGCTTTCTGCTCACGCTTAATACCGAGCGCAGTCACTACCACCTCGTTGAGGCTCTTGGCATCGGGCTGAAGCGTAATGTCGGCATTATTGCCGGCCACGCGTTCCTCCTTCTCCTGATATCCGATATAGGAGACAAGCAGCACGGGATTGGCAATACCGGTTGTTATAGTATATTTACCATCAATGTCGGTAACGGCTTTCTCGTTGGTGCCTTTGATGCTTACCGTTGCACCGATAAGCGGATCTCCGTGCTCGTCAACGATAGTACCCGACACCTTGCGGGGTGCGGTCTTGGGTTGAGGCTGCTGAGGCGTTGGAGAGGACTGACACTGAGCCGCTCTCTGCTTGAGATAAACCACATTGCCCTCAATGCGGTAGGTAACGTCCTTACCTGCCAACAGGCGCGACATCACCTCCTGAATGGAAGCATTGCGTACCTTGATAGCCGGAACGGTAGAACCGGCCAACTTGTCGTCAAGGAAGAACTCGTAATTGGTTTGTTGCTTGATTTTCTGGATAACGGTCCGCAACTGGGTCTTGTGGCTGTTAAGCGTAATTTGCGCTTGAGCCCACTGAAGCGGAACCGAAACCAAGAGGAGGGAGAGCAAAGCTCTGAGCCACCTGCTGCACATTGAATGACAATGTCTCATAAACGGTTTATTAGAATAATACGATGTTTAATAGTTGACACTGATCTTATCAGCGTCTTCATAATAAACAAGACAAAACAAAAAACTACTTATAAAAATATTATTTTTTTGGGACTGCAATCAAAAAAAGGTTATAGTGAAAGGATACTCACAAAAAAGCCTCACCCCTCGGCTTAATTGAACCGAAGGAGTGAGGCTTTAAGCTGTATTACCACCCTGCTACATTGTTTTTAACGTCAGTCTCTCTGACCGTTCTCTTTGTAAATCCACACCGTGTTGCCCTTACGGTGATAACTGATGGGAACCGTTGAACGGATAAGCGACAACACAGAGTCGATATTGTTAGCTAAATACACCGCACCCGAATAGGTCTGCGTATTATCAACGTCGGTCGATACATGAACCTGTACGCCATACAGCTGTTCTATTGTGCGGGCTATCTCGCTGATATTGGCATTGGTGAATGGGATAAGGTGGTCATGCCATGCCGCAACAATGCGCGTATCCATATTCTCTACCTTCTGATACCCGGTCCGTGTGTTGACCGTAACACGCTGATTGGGCTTAAGCAGCAGCATGGCATCGCGTTTCACATCACGCACTTCGACAGAACCCTCTATCAGGCTCACGCTGGCCATCTGCCTGTCGTGATCGGTGGCGAAATCGAACTTTGTTCCCAAGACCTTAACATCGACAGGACCTCCGGCAACGACAAAAGGTCGATGACGGTTTTTCGTCACTTCAAAATAGCCTTCGCCTTTCAGCTCCACCCGCCGTTCATTACGCTGGAAGGAGACTGGGTAGCGAAGCTGCGAACCCGCCTTCAACCACACGGATGAGCCATCAGCCAACCGCACCAAACGAGGATGATTGCCCGTCGCCTTAGCCAACATCATTTTAGGACCACGCAAAGGACCATCGGTGTCAGCAAGCCAATAGACCAACGCTCCCAAGAGGATGATCCCGACTATTACTGCCGCACGCCGTAACACGATATGCAGGCTTATCCGGCGACGTACGACCCGGTCGGCTGCGTCAATACGACGATGCACCTCGCGAAGATGTTGCGACACTTCGCGGCCCGTGATCGCGGAAGCGCCCACACACCGATGAACCGACTCTAAACGAAAGAGCGCGTCGGCATGAGTGGCATCAGCATCGATCCACTCCTGCACAGCGCGCAATTCGGCAGTATTACACTCTCCATTGAGAAACTTTATAATTATCGTATCGTTGATATCCATGTGAAGATTTGAAGCACAATTATATAACAACTGAAGCAGACAATATACTTAGATAAAATATAAAAATATTTTCATCCACGCTCTCGTACCCTCCAACCGTTTACGCAAAAGGCGCAATGCTGTATAGATGTGAGCCTCTACCGTGCGCACAGAGATGCCCAACTCGTGGGCTATCTCCTGATGTCGGAGACCGTCGATATAACTCATTTGGAAGACCTGCCGGCTTTTGGCGGGCAAAGCACTAAGAGCCTCATCAATGGCCTGACGAAGATCGGTCACCTCAGCGTCGTGCTGAGGATTGCCCGACTCGCTCTCGAGATAAGCCATACGGCGGTCATTGATGGCCGTGAGCAGCGACAACTGCTCCTCGCTTCGGTTGGCCATGCGCAACAAATTGATGGAACGCGTAAAGACGGCACGATAGATATATGCCTCTATCTTGTCGCCCCACTCCATCTCATCGCGTCGTCTCCAAAGCTCAACAAACACATCCTCGACAACATCCTCGGCATCATCATCATTGCCTACAATGCCACGTGCATAGAAGAACAGCTTGGGATAGACGCGCTTGAACAGGCTGTCAAACTGTGATTGGCTTTCCATGAATCGATTAACTTCGGTCTTTTTCATGCGTGAAGAAGGAGCAGAAGCAAGGCCACAACCAACGGATAATCAATATCTGCATTGTCTTTAAGCCCACTCCGCAAGGCATCAAATAATGCTTTATTGTCTGCAACGATTCTCATTCTTGCTGGCTTTTATGTTGCAAAAATAGGCAAAATATTACAAACAGGATAATTTTATCTGCAAAATTTCACTAACCATGCTGACACACGAATTATTTATTTAACATGAAGCACATTGCCACTACCAAACCATATCACCTTCATTGACTTGACAGGCTTACCGTTGACATTCACATGCAACCAGATTTGACGGTCGTAGAGATATGCACGATAGAAAGTGTAGGAAACATCAATATACCGTCGTTCTTTGGCAGCAAGTTTAACACGTTCGGGCATTTTCAGCACACGGTTGTTCGGATGTCTCGTAAAAGTTACCGTCATAGGCTTGTCGGTATCGTTAGCTATGCCTAAGCGCAGCGAGGCCGTTTGCCCAACACCCGGCGAGGAAAACGGCAGAAGTGCCAAACTCATATAAAGGCCGCGCCCAAAAGCATAGGGATAATCCTCCGTAACGGGATGAAGATAGCCGACCACATTACCTTCCACCCAACAGCGCACGTAGTAACGACCATTATTGAGAAACACGCGGACTTCTTTGGAGAAATGGCCCGGACGGAATGCTGGATTGAACGTCACTTTCACCATGCCACTCTTGCCCGGCCGAATGACCTCGTGAGTATATTCAGCCGTAGTGCATCCGCATGAGGCATCGACCATTGTGATGGCAACTGGTATCTTGCTGCCGTTTGTAAAACGGAACACGTGACTCACCTTGCCGTCTTTCTCCTTTATCTTGCCAAAATTGTAAACCTTCTTGTCCGGACGGAAAGAAGAAAAGAATGAAGGCTCCGTCCCGCCTTGAGCCATCATGCTACAGCAAGCAATGAGTGCCGACACTAAGAACACTAAGCGGCATCGCCACAGCTGAAAATGATTTTTCACGCTCATTTGTTAAAACTAAAGAGGTCTTCGTGTTGGCCTGGAGGAACGGAAGGCCAATATGAAGACCTCTTTAGTTTGGCTGCGTGGTCTGGAGTGACGGCATAGGAATACCGTCAATGACATAGAGCACATTGTTGTTGTTGCTGATTGACTTGGCACCACGCATGACGACCTTCACGCCACCACCGATACCTGAGGAGCTGCTTGAAATCTCCACACCGGCCACCTTGCCGGCGAGGGCATTCATGAAGTTGGCATCCTTTACACCGGTGATGTCGTCGCTGTTGAGCTGCTGCACATTGTAGCTCAGGGCCTTTGCCTCCTTCTTAATGCCAAGGGCGGTAACCACCACCTCATTCAGGGCTTGCGTGTTCTGCGACATCTTCACGCCAACAAAATCGCCATTGGCTGCCACACTCTTTGTGACATAACCTAAGTAGCTCACTTCAAGTTCAGCTCCGTTGGCAGCATTGATAGTGAAGTTACCATCGATGTCGGTAACAGTGGCTTCTTTTTCACCTTTCACACGAATTGTAGCACCGATGATAGGTTCACCGTTCTCGTCAAGTACCTGCCCCTTTACCGACTGCTTAGGAGCCGTTGAGGATTTCTGCTGTTGCCTGACAGGGCGAGCATTACGCTTGTGAATGGTAATCATTTTACCATTGATGGAATAAGAGAGACCGGAGCCTAACACCTCGTTAAGAACGGTGCCCACGGGAGCGTCCTTAAAAGAGGCTGTCACCTTGCCGGCAGTTTTCACATCATCCACGTTGTAGATGACTGAGAGCTTGGTCTGATGCTTAATCTCCTCCAACACGCTGCGCAGTGAAGCGTTGCGGAACGTTTTGGTGACCGTCTGGGCCGAAAGACCCATGGAGCCCAAGAGAAAAGCAGCACTCAGAAAGACTTTCAACAGTCTGTCATGCTTTTTGTTCATTGCTTGTAGGTTTTATAGCTTTATTATAAATAATTGAAAATGTGTCTTGAAGATTGGAGCAGTATCAACACAGCTGCACATGGCATTTGAAACCTTCATTGCAGCCTTAAAGACAAAGCACAGTAAAGCTATCTCTCGATAGTCAGCTGCCGTCCATGACGCACAATTTTTGTGCCGGTGACTTGACGCAACGCCTGCAACAAGTCCTCCAGTTTCATCTCACTTGTAATGGAGATAGACAACCGCGTCACCTTCAGCTTTGCCGAGGGGATATTAATATCCACATCGTATTGGCGTGATAGTATTTTAGCAAACTCGCCGAGTGTAATCTCGCCGTAGTCAGCGCCGCTGTTCGTCCATATATGCTGCCTGTCACTGTTGCTGAATTTCTTCAGCTCTCCCGTGCCACGGTCAAGCATCACCGTTTCGCCGGGTTTCATCATCATCTGCTCAGATCCATGATGGATGCAGACGCTGCCCTGCAGCAGGGAAGTCGTCACTTTAGGGTCGTCAGCATAGGCCGACACCGTGAAGCGTGTGCCTTTCACCACCACATCGTAGTCGTTGGTATGGACCGTGAACTCCTGACCGTCATGCTTATGCCGTACCAGAAAATAGCCCTCTCCATCGAGTTTCACATGGCGGTCTGACTCATTGAAATCGGAACCATAGCGCAGGGTACTGCCAGCGTTGAGCCACACTTCTGTGCTGTCAGGCAACAGCACGTGAGTCTTGCTGCCCTTTGGTGCAGTCAACGCATACTGCTGCGCAGACCGGCTTGACCCAATCCAATAAGCGATCACGCCACTTATCACCATCAACACGGCAACGGCCGCTGCAGCAGCCACCCCACGCAGAACGACGAAGCGAGAGCGCACAGCCGACTTTCCGGCTTTGCCCATCGACTGCCAACGTCCCATAACCTTGGCAAAGGACAGGCTTATGCGCTCATCCATAATATGACCAGCCTGCCACTCTGACTCCCATCGACGGAAAGCAGACAGATGGACAGCGTCCTGTCTCAAGTATTGAAACAGTACCTGTTCCTCTTCTGGGGTAATAGTTCCCTCGAAATAGCGCACGGCTATGGCTTTTATATCGTCTGTCATCTGCATGGCTTTGTGATCGCATTCATTAAGGTAACAACTCAGATTCCGACAACCCACCCCCCTTCTCCATTTTTTTTCATAATATTTTGGTGTGACAACCCTACCGGAAACTACATAAGCCTTTTTTCAATAAGACAAGAGGAAACAAGTTAAATATAAATCACTCATCACTCTTCACTCATCACCACTATGATTTTATTTTACAAAAAGTAAAAAGTCAGGACAATGAAAATTAATGAAAGAGAGAGCAAAAGTAGGTTGTGCAAGCCGAGAAAAGAGAAAAAGAAAGTTAGAGAATGGACCTTACTATAGTTATCTACCCTACCTAACCGCAGTAAGGTAGGGTACATAACCGTTAAATGAAGGTGACATAACAGTTAATAGTTGGCTTCCTAACAGTAGTCAGGTCGGCAACATGAAGAGACAAGAAAGGACCTTCTAAAGGAAGACGCATATAACATCTTGATTCATAGTATCTTGCAAGCCGAACTCAAGAATCGCTTCTTTTCGAGCAAGGAGCCACCCGTTGGAAAAGAAGCGATTCTCAGCGGGGGTTGCGGAAAAAATATCTTGACATTCGAATAGCTTTGCACCGAATGATATGTTTTATCAGTTATATCCATAAGCAAACAGTCAAAAGCTAATTTAACCTTCTTGCAATATGAAGAAAAGAAATACACCCTGAAAGAACATTGCGCTTAATTTAACTAATTTGCATTAATATATGCTAATAATAAATTGTATTATTCGAAAAAATACATAACTTTGCCTTCGTTAAAAAATTATTGCAACACTTGACATTGTTATTCATAATCATATCTATAGATTTTTAATTATCAATTTTAACAGATTCACAATGATGAAAAAAAAGTATGAACATCCCCAAGCCCAAGTTATTAGGCTAAAGCTGATGGGAAATCTGCTCGAAGATGAGGAAATGCGTATCGGATCGCCATTAATGAAGGTAAGAGATAGCGATTCGAAGCAATGGGGGGGTACAAGAACCTTCCTTAGATGATGAAGAGAGTTTTTCCCCCACTAACAACTTATGGAATGATTAAATCAGGGAGGAAAGACTATGAAGAGAATTATAATTGTACTCTTGCTTGCATTGGCCTTCGCAAGCACACAAGCTGCCACCACATTATTCACCGTAAACAACATCCAATACAGTGTTCTCAACACTGAGAACAATACTGTACAGGTAGAAGGCATTGATGACAATACCATCACTGATCTTATTATACCGGGTACAGTGGAGTATAATAACACGACTTATCACGTAACAACCATCAAAAATTTTGCTTTTGATGGTAACAAAACGCTCAAGACTGTCGTGGTCAGCGAGGGTGTCACCACCATAGGGAGATCTGCCTTCGGCCGTTGCACATCGTTAGAATCCATCAGCTTGCCCGAGACACTCACGAGTTTGGACATCTCCGATCTCTCAGTGTTCCGAGAATGCAGCAGCCTGAAGAGTATCATTGTGGCAGAAGGCAACACCCACTTTAGGGTAGATGAATGCGGAGTGCTGTACGATTACGACATGAAAAACCTCATCTACTGTCCTCCAGCCATTGAGAAATCGAAGGTCGTTGCCAACTACATCGTTCCTTCTACAGTAGAGAATATCTGCAATTATGCATTCAACTTCAACCCTTTCACACATATCGTACTGCCAAGTTACCTTAAGACAATCGGGGAAGATGCTTTTGCTAATGCTTCTGATGTTAATCCAAAACATCCTCTAAAACAAGAATTAACAATACCGGCAAGCGTGACGAAAATAGGCAGCGGTGCATTCTATAACTCAGACATTACGTCGATATTCTACCTATGGGATGGCAAGACGAGCCTACCAACTGCAAAAAATATAGATCTTAGGAAGGATGCAACAATTTACGTTAAGAAGTCTGTTTATAACAATCATTTAAATGATCTGAAAGCCTGGATCTCAACCACTTATCAGTATAAAGTGCCCATCAATGCCACAAAGACCTATACCACATTGTGCCGCGACTTCGATGTAGACCTGAGCAACGCGGAGACTTCTTCGGGCATAAAGGCCTATTATGCATCATCGGTCAACAAAGACAAGGTGACGCTGAAAGAAATTGATTATGTCCCGTCACGCAACGGAGCGAACCACGACGAGTATACGGGCGTCATCATAAAAGTTGACGAGCCGAACAAAACCTACTACTATCAGATAGGCGAAAAAGATTACACCAGCGACAATCAGGAACCTAATCTTAGTGGGAACCTGCTCGTAGGCGTACCGGCCGAGACCTATATATACGGCCAGCCGGAAAACTATATGTGCTATGGACTGTACAGCGGAGAGTTTCGCCGGTACAGCAACGACGACTTTCTGCAATATAACAAGGCCTATCTGCGGCTGCTCAAAAGCTCAGCAGGAGCCAAGATGCTGTCTATCTACATTGATAAAACGCCCACGGGAATCAGTGAGATGAAACAGACGACTGACTCCTACGCTCCCTACTACACTCTCGACGGCATACCCTTGGGAAACAAACCCACCCATCCAGGCATTTACATTCATGGAGGTAAGAAGGTGATGCTGAACAAATAACAGTCGTACCACCTCAGAACATATAAGCCCACTCTTCAAAACAGCGTAATAAAGTAACTAACTGGAGAGTGGGTTAATTGCTAAGAGGCTTAGCAAAAAATCTTCGGTGCTCTCCAAAAAATATCTTGACATTTGCCATGCCCGGACAGTGAGCGGAATGGCAGGCGAGAGGATCGGTTCGAGCAACTGTCAGGATAGCTCAGCGCTTTCTCCTCTTAATATACAGGACCAATCCCGTGACGGGTAGCGAGGCACCGATGAGCGAGGCTACGAACATGAGAATTTTTCCGGCTAAGCCAGAGATCCGCCCGTCATGGAGGTCGAGGGTCATTCTCAATAGTTTGTCGGCCGCACTCGCCTTCCGGTAGCGACCCGCCCACGGGCCCTGACCGGTGAGCTCGGTGAGCGAGGCAGGATCGTAATAGAGATTGTCCGTGCGGTAATAAGACTGCCGCTCGTGAACCACACTCACCCGATAGACA
>ONBC01000094.1 GCA_900315955.1 uncultured Prevotella sp. | reverse complement strand
TAATAAGTCTTGGAAGGCTTCTTGTGCTCGAAAAGATAGTATAGAATTGAATTTCGTATAGGAGGCGGCAAGCCGCCTAATGCTTTTTTAGAGGAAATTAAATAAATAGTTTGGAGAAGGGTAGGGGCGGCACCGGAGCTACCATCTGTTCGGCGTAAGATTGGGGTTCTTCTCGCGGACAGCCTTGGGGAAGGGAATGATATAGAGGTTGCTGTTGGGTGAGAGCGTGTAGGTCTGTTGTGGCGTGGTGGTGTCGACTAAAGGGAAGGTACGCAAGATGGTCTTCTGATAGGCCGGCTCGGTGTTCAGACGCTTCAAATCCCAAAAACGGTGGAAACCGAAAAGAAGTTCCTTACGGCGCTCGGTAATGACATTCTCCACGGCCTCCTGCTCCGTGGCAGGTTGGCTGAGGACCGCACCATCGCCTTCTATTCGCTTGGCGCGCAGGGTGTTCAGTGTTGTCGTGGAAGCCGCGATGTTACCGAGGCGGGCCTCTGCCTCCGCCTTGATAAGGTAGACTTCGGCCGTGCGCAAGCCCACCGTGCTGTAGAAGAACTTCGAGTAGGTGATGCTGGCGTTCCACAGAGCAGCCCCGCTGCCCTCATCGAAGAAGTAAGAACTGTTACCCTTAGTCTTGAAGAAGAGACTCAGGCGCAGGTCGTTGTCGCCATAGAGTCTGACAAGCTCCGGACTTATCATTCCATAAGTGTATGTGAGGTTCTCCGTAGGGCTGCCCTGGAAGGCGTAGTTCAGTACCTCGGGATTGCCTCCCTTGGCATAGCGCTTGTCCTTGGTGGGGCCTCCCGCCGCCTTCAGAGCCACATAATCCACGAGACTGTTGTTGAGCGCCAGACTGCTGTTGGCGGCCTCCAACGCCTTGTCGTAGTCGTGGTGGAAGAGATAGACGAGGGCAGCAAAGGCATAGCCGAAGGCCTTGCTCGGGTGATACGCTGTGAGCGGCTTCTCCTCAAGATACGGCAGCGAAGCCTCTACCTCCCCGATGATGAAGTTGTAGACCTGGTCTACCGTTGCTTTCGTCGGCGTGCCCTCTAAGTCATAGCTGTCCACGATGGGCACGCCGCCATCAGTGGCCGCCGTGGATGGGTCGTAGGCCTTGGCGAAGGTGTTGACAGCGACAAAATGGTCCCAGGCGCGCATGATGCGGGCCTCCGCCTTGGCCAGGCTTTTTGTCTTGCTGTCGCCGATGCTGTTGTCGGCCTGCGAGATGACGATATTCTCGCGGAGGATATAAGCGTAACAGTTCTCGTAGAGGTTGTTGTCGGCCAGCTCATTGCGGTCGGCTTGCTCATTGAAGGTGGTGTTGATGCCGTCGTAAGTCTGGCTTTCATGTCCTATCACCGTCGACTCCTTTATCCAGGCGTTGTCGCTGAGCATGGCAAAGGCCGAGGGATAGTAGGAGCGCTGTGGGAAGGCCACGAGTTCGAGATACTGTGAGGCAGAGTCCATGGTGATGACTCCGGTGGGGGTGATGTCGACATAGTTGTCACAGCCCGTGAAGGTCATGGCAGCGGTGGCGAGGATGGCGATGGCGGCCTTCAGTGGCCGCGGTGTGAGGATATTGAGATGCATATATTGTCAGGGAAGAGGTTAGAAACTTGTGGAGAGGCCGATGGCGAAGGTCTTCGGTGTGGCCATGCCGCGCGTGCCGCTGTTCAGGCCGTAGGTCTCGGGGTCGATATGGTGTCCTGCCTTGGCCCATGTCAGAAGGTTGTTGACCTGTAAGGAGAACTTCGTGGCACCGAGGTGCAGGGGTCGTGTCCAGCATGCGGGCAGGGTGTAAGCCACCGAGATAGATCGCAGCTTCACGTAGTCGGCCGACCGCACTTGTGTGTCGCTGTAGCGCCACCACGAACTGAAGGTGCTGGCATAGGAGCGAAGGCTGTTATCCATGTCGACATAGAGGCGTGGCACCTCGGCGTTGTGCTCCGACCAGCGGTTGAGGATGTCGTTGGTGGCCACATCCCATGTCGAGAGGTCGGCAGTGGGGAGCCGGAGCTTGTTGCCGCCTGAATAGACGAAGAAAGCGTTGACCTCGAGCCCGCGCCAGGCGACGTGAAGGGAGAGACTGCCGTTGTAGGTCGGTGTCAGCGTACCCTTGTTTACGAGGTCGTCGGTACCATAAAGCGTTGTGGTGATGTCTTTCAGCGTGCCGTCGCTGTTGAAGGTCGCCAGTTCGTTGCCCTCGGCATCCATGATGACGGGGTAGCCGTTGACGACACGGCTCAGGCGGTAAGCCCACAGCGTGTTGTAGCTCGTGCCTTCCATGAAGTAGTTGGTGGGCGACGTGATGAAATTCGATGCCACGTCGGCGGCACTGTGGTCAACCTTCAGCATCTTGTTGCTGTTATGGGCATAGGTCAGCCCGGCCGTGATGTCCCAGTCTTTGTTGCGGAAGAGGACAGCCGTGAGATTGACCTCCACACCGCGGTTGCGCATCTCACCGTTGTTGACGACACGGGAAGTCAGCCCTAACGTGGCATCCATATAGCGGCGCACGAGGAGGTCGCTGGCATGGCGGTTGTAGTATTCGATGTTACCGCTGAGGCGGCTGTTGAGAATTCGGAAGTCGACACCGATGTTTGTCGTCGCCGTCTTTTCCCACCGCAGTTTGGGGTTGGGAAGATCATCATCGGTATAGCTGAGATAGGTAGTGCGGATGGGGTTGCTCAGCGTCTTGTAGGTGGCTACGAAATAGGTTGTGGAGGTCTGATCCACATTGCCGTTGACACCGTAGGTGGCACGCAGCTTGAGAAAGTCGATCCATGCGATGTTGCGCATGAACTTCTCGCCGGAGATGGTCCACCCCGCACCCACAGACCACAGCGGATGGTGCTGGTCGTTGGTGTCGAGGCCGAAGAGGTCGGCTTCATCCCAGCGAATGCTGCCCGTGACGTTGTAACGGTACTTATAGGTGTATCCGGCGTTGGCGTAGAAAGAGGCATAGCGGTGGCGAACGATGGTTTGCTTTGTCGTTAGTCCGCCGAGGGTGATGTTACGGTCGGTGACGGCACTCGTCCAACCTGTCGTGGCCAGCGACTCCCAGTCCATGCGTTCCGAGGTCAGCGTGACGGGATTGTAACCGTACATGAGCTGCTCGGTGAGGCGCGGGCGGTTGTTCTGCCGGAACTCCATGCCCATGAGGGCGTTGACGAGATGTCCGCCACGGAGAGATCGGTCGAAGGAGAGCTGGTTGCGGAAGGTGTAGTTGCTGTTGTTCTGTACACCACTGTAGTAGCGCCCGCCCGAAGGAATATGCGCCTTGCCGTCGCCATCTATGCCGAAGTTGTAGTCAGTGCGCATGAGATAGTCGTCCTCGGCATCGTAGAACTCGGTCTTCCTCTGGTTCCACTCATACTGGTAGAGGAGGTTATAGCGGAAGGAGCGCAGGAAGCGTACCTCAGCGTTGACGAAAGGCCGCAGCCCGATATAGCGCTCTTGGGTGACACCCTGGCTCAAGGCATCGAGGACGTTGAAGCCGAAGCTCTTGAAGTTGGCATTGTCGGCAAACTGCGCCACGGTGCTGCCATTGACGGGACTGGCCACTGACCCCAACGAGACATTGGCATAAGGCGAGAGAACATGGTTGCCGTCAGCATCGACGATGGTCATATACCGCTCTTGGGTGTTATAGTCGTAGCCGTTGGGCGTGTTGTCGTGGTTGAGCTTGGCATCAAGGCCCACGCTGACATTGAGCCAGGAGGCGACATTGTATTTCGACTTGAAATACAGCGAAAACTTGTTTGCCTTGTCGTGAAGCGTGCGGTTGTTGTCGTGGTCGTAGTTGAAGGATGCGAAATGAGAAGACCGCCCCATCTTCTGCGACAGGCTGACGTTATACCGTTGCGTCACGGCCGTGCGCCAGGCCAGGCGGCGGTACTGTTCGTAATAGTCGTTGCCGCGCCAGGCAGCCAATGTGCTGTTGACCTCATCGGCGGATAAATGTCCCTCATCGCGGTCGCGATAGAGCTGGAAGAGCGGGCTGTAATAGGAGGTGCCGAGATTGCTGAAGAGCCCGGCCACACTGCCCTGCTGAGCCACACGGGCGTTGTAGACATCGGTCTGATAGTCGATGATGTCCGACGAGGAAGCTAAGTCAAGATTCTTGAAACTCGGCTTTGAGGTGATGAACCAGTCGGTGTTGACATTGACGTTGACCTTCCGGTCTTTTCCATTTTTCGTTGTGATGACGATGACGCCGTTGGCAGCGCGTGATCCGTAGATGCTCGCGGCGGCGGCATCCTTGAGGACGGTGATGCTCTCGACGTTATACGGGTTGACCTCGTCGAGCGTCATCGTTGTAGGCATGTCGTCGATGACGATGAGTGGGGAGGTGCCCACATCGTTGGAGAAGGTGCCTACACCACGCAGGATGACGCTCTGCTCACCGGTGTTGGGGTTGATCTGCGTGCGCAGGCCGGCCACCTTCCCCTCCAGGGCGGAAGACAGGTCGGCATGCATCTGTCGGTTGATGGTTGTGGAGTCGACAAAACCGTAGGCGGCGGTGCTGCGCTCTCGGCTGATATGCTGGTAACCGGTGGAGACGACGGTCACTTCAGAGATAGTGTTCGTGTTGTCCATCATCCGCACGTCGACGACGGAACGCTGACCTACGGCATCTTTATGCGTCACCATGCCGATATAGCTGAAGACGAGGACGGCATTGTTGCTGACAGGGGAGATGGTGTAACGACCCTGAGCGTCGGTGGTGGCATAGACTTTCTCGCCGTTCACCGCGACACTGACACCGGCGAGGGGAGCGCCACTGCTGTCCGTGACTTTACCCGTTACCGACCGCTGTGCCAGCGCAGAAAGGGAACAGAGGCAAACGACGATCAGAAGAAGGAAACGACAGAAAACACGAAGGCGCGCCATAAGGCGCAGCCCCTGGCACTGGGGAAAGGAACTGTTGTGGTGATGAATAAGATGGATATTTCCAACTTGGGAGACCCTGTGCATAAAAAGTATTTTTAGATGTATATGAAACATTCCTACCGCCTTATCCTATCCTTTCTAACGATATTAAAAAAGAAATAAGAGCGCGGTCATTCCTGCTTATTTAAGTGAATAAAGACATTCTGCCGCAAAATTAAATAAAAATATTCAAATAGACACGAATCTGTTTCTTTTTAACACGTAAACATGAATAAGTAAGAGAACGTATGATCGTTCACGAAAGGCACATATATAATCAGGGGACAACCGGTGCTTAGGCCGCGGATATTATTTTTTTGCTACAATTAAACACTGATGCAAAAACACGAAGATTATTCAAGAGAAATGTTTAATTTTGCAAGCAATAATTCAATTCAACCAATTAAATGATGAAAAGAACAATTTTCTTGGGACTTGCGTTCTGTGCCCTTAGTGCCTTTGCGCAGACCAACCTCTCTTCGGGCATTGACCTGAAGAACCTCGACACGAGCATCAAGCCCGGCAACGACTTCTACCACTATGCCGCCGGCGGATGGCTCAAATCGCACCCGCTCGACGCCGAGCACGCAGAGAACGGTGCCTTCGTGGACCTGCAGGAGCTGAACCAGAAACGCATCCAGGGGATCATCCTCGAATATGCCTCGAAGCCGCAGCAGAAAGGCTCATTGGGACAGAAGATAGGCTCTCTCTACAACCTCATGATGGACTCCGCGCGCCTCAACCGCGAGGGCTGGACGCCTATCAAGCCGACGCTCGACAAGATTGCCGCCATCAAGAACCGCAAGGAGTATCAGCTCGTGTGCGCCCAGCTCGACCGCAACGGTGAGGGCACGATGATGTTCGGCATCGGGGTCGGCGCCGACCAGAAAGATGCCGAGTGGAACCTCGTAGGCATCGGCCAGGGCGGACTGGGACTCGGCGAGCGCGACTATTATGTCTCCGATGACGCGCAGAACAAGCGCGTGCTTGAGGCTTACAAACAGTACCTCAAGAAGCTTTTCATGCTCACCGGTGCCGACGAAGCCACGGCTGAGAAGAAGATGGAGGCTGTGCTCGCCATCGAGACACGGATCGCCAAGGTGAGCTACGACCAGGTGAAGTTGCGTGACATCGATGCCAACTACCACAAGATGTCCTACAACCAGCTTGTCTACGACTTCTCTGGTATCGACTGGGGCAACGTCTTCCTCGCCTCCGGCTTCCCCGCTTTCGACTTCATCGATGTCGGCCAGCCCGAGCCTATCCATGAGGTGGAGAAGATTCTCGCCGACACGCCCCTCGACGACCTCAAGACGTATGCCGAGGCGAAGGTCATTGCCGGAGCGACGGGCCAGCTGAGCGACGAGTTCCGCAAGACAGCGTTTGCACTGAGTCAGGTGCTGACGGGTGTCAAGCAGGACCGCCCACGCTGGAAACGCGCCGTGAACCTCGTGAGCGGCACCCTCGGGGAGGCCATCGGCAAGCTCTATGTCGACAAGTATTTCCCCGCCTCGAGCAAGCTGCGCATGCTGGAGCTCGTGCACAACCTCCAGACAGCACTCGCACAGCGTATCAACGAGGCCTCCTGGATGAGTGCAGCCACGAAAGCCCAGGCCAAGGACAAGCTCGCCAACTTCATCATCAAGATCGGCTATCCCGACAAATGGAAAGACTACAGCGGCCTGCAGGTCAACGACAGCCTCTCGCTCTATGAGAACCTGCAGAAGATAGCACGCTGGGCTACCGATGACGAGATCGCCAAGCATGTCAACAAGAAAGTGGACAAGACG
>ONBC01000037.1 GCA_900315955.1 uncultured Prevotella sp. | reverse complement strand
AATCCTCGTCCTCCTCGTTGTGTCTCTCCTCAGTCTCCACGCTCAGCAGAGTCAGCCCACGATGGAGCAGCAACTCGCCGCACTGCAACGCTTAGAGGCCATGCAGCCCGACAGCATCCTACCGAAATACCAGCAGGCTGTGCTCCTGCTCGGTACGGTCTGTGAGCAGCCTCAAAGCAGCAAGGCACAGCAGTATATCGACGAGGCCCAGCGCGTGATCCAACGCATCGAAGCGCTGCAGCCCACCAAAGCCACCGACCGCTCTGACCTCGCCACGCTCCACGGCTTCTACTACACAGCCATCATCGTGACCAACCCACAGCAAAACGGACCGCGCTACTACCGTCAAGCCCTCGACAGCTTCGACGAGGCGCTGAAGCTCAACCCAAAGAACGCGTTGGCCCAGATGCTTTTAGAAAGGTTCAAGGAAGGGATGGGCAGGAACTAAAACCAGTCAGACCACCCCTGCAAATGATTACTGCTTTTGCAAAACGCAAGTTAGTAGCCGATGGTGAAGCGCTCCTTGTGGTGAGCAGGCTTCTCCAACTCGTCAACCATGGCTATGGCATAGTCCTGTACGGAGATATGGCTCGTGCCTGTGGCAGGGTCCACGATGAGGTCGTCCTTGCCCAGGCGGAACTTACCCGTACGCTTGCCTTTGTCAGCATCTTCGAAAGCACCGGCAGGAGAGAAGAACACCCAGTCGAGGTCGTGCTCCTTGGTGAGGTAGTTGAGATAGAAGTTGCCCAATGAGCGGACGGCATCAATGATCGCGTCGGGGATGACACCTGTATCCACTACACGCACACCAGGCTTGACAAACAGTGTGCCGGCACCGCCGACGATGAGCAGACGCTTTACGCCACTCTTCTTCACGGCCTCCACAATCTTGGGATAGTTCTCATCGTTGATCTTGCCCATCTGTGGGTTGTTCCACCCAGGGTTATAGGCCGAGATGACGGCATCCTTGCCTTTTGCGATGTTGGCGATAGCGTCCACATTGGCCACATCCTCCTCCACGGCAGTGAGGTTGTCGTTCTTGGGCAGCTTGGCGGCATTGCGCACCACTGCCGTTACCTTGTGTCCACGAGCGAGCAGCTCGTTGAGAACTGCTGAACCTACGAATCCCGTTGCACCGATTAAAACTACATTTGCCATAATTTGTTTCCTTTCTTTTGTTTGTAAATACTTTACTTCTTACCGTAAGGGATTCTCCAACTCGTTTGTCTGAGTCTTCATCCCCGTTTGCGAGTGCAAAGTTAGATATTAATCCAATATCCTGCAAGAGGTTACTTTCCAGTCTTATGGTTACCGTTTGGTAGGAATTGCAAGAACACTAATGCGCTGCAGATCAACTTTAACACGCATTAACCTATTACTTTTTGTTCTTTAGTCACTTTTGGTTACTTTTGCAGTGTACACTAAGACAACAGTCGTTGGAATATGAAGAAAGAAGTCAATCCCGAGTATCTCACTTGTCCCATCCGGCAGGTCATCAGCCGTTTCGGCGACAAGTGGTCGGTGCTCGTACTGTACACCTTGGACAGGAGCCAAACGGGGGTGATGCGCTTTAATGAGTTGCACGCCCACATGAGCGACTGCTCGCAGAAGATGCTTTCCAAGACGCTCAAGCAGTTGCAGGCAAGTCATCTCGTAGGGCGAAAGGTCTATCCCGAGGTGCCGCCGCGCGTGGAGTATAGTCTCACCGACACCGGCAAGTCGCTCATACCAGCCCTTGAGCAGCTCATCAGCTGGGCCAAGGCGCACTTCGAAGAGGTAGTAAGACCATAGGAGGGGCACCATGGCAAAAACAGATATGCAGCAAAGTCTGTTGGAGGCTGAGGGTGTGAAGTAGAGACCGGCAAAGACGGGCACGGCAAGGGTTCGCCTGAAAGCTTATCGCTGGGCACTATCCCTCTGAATACGCTACAGCACCACCATTTTCACGCCCACCGACAATCCTATGATGTCCCAGAAAGAAATGTCGGTACCTTGCATAAGAGACCGGATATAAAGGTCACAGGAACTAACCTCATAGAAGAGGCTGATGGAGCGACAATGGTATTTCTCGGGATTGAGGTTGAATGTCAGCCGCTGTCCCAAGGCAACATTGATACGGAACTTTGTAGAGAGCGCCTGGTAATATTTGTCTGGATAACGCCGTGGCTGACTCCTCCAGAACTCATGCCCATAGACCGTATTGAGATAGACGCTTGCCTCCAAAGGCTCCAAGGCAAGCCAATCATTGAAACTGATGCTCCACGGGATATAATTTTCTTTGACGGTATTGGTCAAATGGGCATGCGTACTGTTGTATTTGGGAATGAAGCCCCAAAGGATCTGTGTCTCCCACTGTCCCCGCTTGCCATAAGCCCAGCCTGTACCCACCGACAGGAGCCCCATGTTACCGGCGTTCTGCACCACGAACTGTGTGGGGATAAGGCTTGCCCAATAACGGCGGATATGGTTCACGCGTCGATCAAACCGACTCATTCCTACGCTGTCTTCCTGAGCTTGGAGCGAAAGTGGAAGGAATACCAACACCAAGAAGAGAAATCTAAAAATATATCGTCTCATAGCTGTATCCTTTCCGTGTGAATGTGAAGAGGTAATAGTTGCGGTGTACGGCTGCATCCACGCCATACCACATCACGCCATCGCCATAGAGGTCGAGCGCCGCGCGCTGATGGTCGTGACCATAGATGCAACACTGCAGGCCGGGAAAGAGTTTGACGACATAGTTGAACGTACCTTTGACATTGTTATTGAACTGATCACTTCCCGGGCACGCATGCATGACGAAGACTGTACGGTCGAAAGATGCCGAGTCTTTATGGAGCTCCTGCTGCATGTAGTCGAAGTTGGGCACCGCCGCCATATAATCGTACTCCGTGGCGTTGGTATTGAGACAGACAAACTTGATACCTCCGGCAATGAACGAGAAATCCAAACCGTCGCCAAACACCGTCTTCCATACCTGGTCCCCCGTACCGAGGAAATCGTGATTGCCAATGAGCACGACAAATGGTTTGTTGAGTTTTTTGAGAATATTATACCCCCACTCAAACTCACGTGTGGTACCTGTATCGGTGAAGTCGCCACAGTGGACAACGAAGTCGATGCTGTCGTTGGCATTGATAGATGCCACCTCCTCCTTAAATTCCGCATGCCACAGATGCGTATCGCTGATAAAGGCCACGCGCAAGGTATCCCGGTCTTTGAACCGTTGTTCAATGACTGCGATGTTCTTCGGATTGAGATCTTTTTCGCCCTTATAATGGGTGTCGTAGGGATGCACGTCAAACAGCCCCTTGTCGCAACCGACAAGGAGCAAGAGGACGCTTAACACGAGGGTCAGTTTTATTTGAGGCATAACAATGGATTAATAGGGTCTTACGCCAACGCTACCGTCAGGCCAGCCATGACAATGCTTACCATAGACATGAGTTTAATGAGAATATTGAGTGACGGTCCCGAGGTATCCTTGAACGGATCACCCACGGTGTCACCTACAACTGTTGCTTTATGGCATTCGGAGCCTTTTCCCCCATACTCTCCTTCCTCCACCATCTTCTTGGCGTTGTCCCAGGCGCCGCCGCTGTTCGCCATGAACACGGCCAGGGAGAAGCCTGTAGCAAGACCACCGGCCAGTAAGCCGAGGACACCCGCTACCCCCACAACACACCCCACAATGATAGGAATGACGATAGCAAGGAGCGACGGAACGATCATCTCATGCTGTGCCGAACGGGTGGAGATAGCCACACAACGACCATAGTCGGGAGTAGCTCTGCCATCAAGGATTCCTTTGATGGTACGGAACTGGCGCCGCACCTCCTCAACCATCTTCTCGGCAGCACGGCCCACGGCTCCCATCGTCAGGCCACAGAAGAGAAACGCTACCATGCCACCGATGAACATTCCCACAATGACCTTCGGGTTCATAAGGTTGATCTGGAAATACGCCATGAAGTCGGGCATCGTTGCCGAGGAAGGGTCAAAGACCGTGCCCACACTGTCAACAAACTGCCTCCCGTTGCCCACGGCTCTTATCATGGAGATCTTCACCTCCTCGATATACGAGGCAAGGAGAGCCAGTGCGGTCAGCGCCGCTGACCCGATGGCAAAGCCCTTGCCTGTGGCTGCCGTGGTGTTGCCAAGGGCATCGAGCGCGTCGGTGCGCGCCCGCACACGCTCTCCTAACCCGCTCATCTCTGCGTTGCCGCCCGCATTGTCAGCGATAGGTCCGTAAGCATCGGTGGCAAGGGTGATACCGAGCGTAGAGAGCATGCCCACTGCGGCGATGCCGATACCATAAAGCCCCGACTGGATAGAAGAAGCGCTCATCGACAGATCAAAACCATTGGCACAAAGATAACTCAGCATGATAGCGACGGCAATCGTCACCACAGGGATACACGTAGAGATCATGCCCGTGCCGATACCTTTGATGATGACTGTGGCTGCACCCGTCTTTGAAGCCTCCGCAATATGTCGCGTAGGCTTGTAGCTTTGAGATGTATAATACTCCGTGCTCTGTCCGATGATGACCCCGGCGGCTAAGCCTGTCACGACACTGAAAGAGATGCCGAGCCAGTTGTCAAGTCCCAAGAGATAAAGAATGACGAAAGCCGCCACCCCGATGAGGACAGCTGTCGTGTTCGTGCCGAGTCCGAGGGAGTGGAGCAGCTCCTTCATCGTGGCTCCATCTTTTGTACGCACCATGAAGATGCCCGCCAGGCTGAGGAACACGCCAACGGCAGCGATAAGCATCGGCGCTATGACCGCTTTGAGCTGCATCACATCGCCCGTGGCAGCAAAAGCCGTAGCACCGAGGGCTGCCGTGGAGAGGATACTGCCACAGTAGCTCTCGTAGAGGTCTGCTCCCATGCCTGCCACGTCGCCTACATTGTCGCCTACATTATCCGCGATCGTCGCGGGGTTGCGCGGATCATCCTCGGGGATGTCAGCTTCCACCTTTCCCACGAGGTCGGCACCCACATCAGCCGCCTTCGTATAGATGCCGCCACCGACACGCGCAAAGAGCGCCTGCGTGGAAGCGCCCATGCCAAAGGTCAGCATCGTCGTAGTGACGGTGATGAGGGCCGCCTCGCCGCCACTGTAGAAAGCATGAAGGATAAGAAACCACACGGCGATGTCGAGCAAGCCGAGACCTACGACGACAAGTCCCATGACAGCACCGGAGCGGAATGCTATCTTCAGTCCTTTATCCAGCCCCTGACGAGCCGCGTTGGCTGTGCGCCCACTGGCATAGGTCGCGGTCTTCATGCCAAAGAAACCGGCAAGACCGGAGAAGAAGCCACCCGTGAGGAAAGCGAAAGGCACCCAGGGGTTCTGCACATGAAAGCCATAGGCCATGACGGCAAAGATGGCGGCAAGGACGATAAAGACGATCAGCACTACTTTATACTGCTGTTTGAGATAAGCCATGGCACCCCGGCGCACATAGCCAGCGATCTCTTGCATCCTCGCGGTTCCTTCTTCTTCGCGCATCATCCTGCTGAAGAACGTCCATGCCATGACGAGAGCCGCCACCGATGCCAAGGGGATAAGCCAGAAAATCAAGGGGATGTCTTCCATAATCATATAGTTTTTAGAGGTTAATAATCATATATTCCCAAGATAGACGTGAGCCACGCCTTCCTCCTGAGCGATCTGCTTAGCTTTTCGCAGGTCAGCGATAGGCGTAGGCGTTGCGGCTTCCATCTGATACATCGGAAAGAATCGGGAGATATGAAACGCACAGTGGTTCAAACCATGCGCCGTGATCCATGCAAACATCTTATGAAGCATCGTCTCATCGGTGTTGACCCCCGGAATGAGCAGAAGGGTGATCTCGAGATGTACGTTCATCTCATGAAGGATCAGCAACGTGCGCAGCACCGGCTCCAAAGAGGCTTTGTTAAACTTGCGATAGGTCTCGTCGGAGAATGACTTGAGGTCGATGTTGGCAGCATCGAGCAAAGGCGCAAGAGCCCTCAATGGTGCTTCTTGGATATAGCCTGCGCTGACCAGGACGTTGTACAGTCCTTTCTCCCGGGCGAGACTTGCCGTGTCGTAGACATACTCATACCACGTCAGCGGCTCTGTATAAGTATAGGCTATCGTCGGCAGATGATGGTTCGGCGCCAGGCCGACGATCTCCTCCGGTGTGCAGTCGTACGACGGCACATCCTGTGGAGAGACTTGTGAGATGTCAAAATTCTGACAGTTGGGACAGCGCAGGTTACAACCCGTACACGCAATAGACAGACAGCGTGTACCCGGATGCCACTCTGCGAGCGGCTTCTTCTCAATAGGGTCATCTGCGATGGCACACGGTCTGCCGTAGGCGAGGGAGATCAGTTCTCCTCCTTTGTTCATTCGCGAACGGCACAGGCCTGTCTGCCCCGCAGCGATGACGCACGCGTGAGGGCATAGAAGGCATCGGACCGAGCCATTAGCTAATGTATCGTAATATCTGCACTGCATAGTTTCTAAAACACAATTGCCTCATAAGTATACAGTTCTGCTGTTTTCCATCCGTCCCAACCGATGCCCGCCTTGTCCTGGGCACAGTGACCGAGAAACTCCTCTTTAGTCCAGTTGACTTCATCGGCGACCTGCGGCAGAAACGTGCCACTGCGCCATCCTTTCCGCATATAGATGCCTTGCTTGCCATACTGGAACTCGTCGATGCTGTGGATGCGCTTGAGCGGTGTCAGCACACTGATCTCTATCTGCACATCGTCGAGCTCATCTTCTCTCAGGGGCGTAAAGCGCGGATCCTCAAAGGCTGCGGCATGCGCCATCTCCCTTGTCAGCGCTCCGAGAGCTACATCTTCCCCGAAGTGACCAATGCACCCCCGGAGACGGCCGTGCTCCATCAGCGTAACAAAGACACCCAACTTCCGCTCGAAGATCCCGGTGGGCGTGACCTTCACATGCCGGTTCGCGGGCGCAATAGCATTCCACGCTACATGATGCAACTGCCGTTTGTCTTCTGCCGACAACAGCGAGTCTTTCTCGCCTTTTATTTCTTGATCTTCCGATGAAAGTTCCTGCGGCTCGTTAGAAGATTTCACTGCACGTAGCACGCAGAACGAGTGATATCCCACGACCTCATCCTTACCGCCATAGGGCGAATCTCCACTATTGAGATAAGCGATATGCCGGATCTGCGTTGTCGTATCGCCTTCCATCATCATAAGCATCACAGCGATAGCACTCTGACCGCATGCACTCGTATAGAGATTGTTGACACGGAGCGCTGCGTTCTCCTGCAAAGCCGCTAAAAAGTCAGCCAGCCTCCCTGTAGACAGTGCCTTGCCACTGTTGCCGTCGACCTTTAACGCATCGTCATAGGAGGGATAATGACTGAAATCACTGCTGATGACAAAGAGGTTGTCGGCCGTGAAATAAGGCCTCAAGGCAGCAGCGATATCCTTCAACTTGGCATATTCCTGCGTGCCGATGATGATAGGAACGATCGTTGGCAACGTCTTCCAACGATATTGCAAGAAGGGCAACTGCACCTCTAAGCAATGCTCGCGGTCATGAGCGGAAGGTTTATAGGTGAACACCCGGTTGTCGGCGATGAGCTGTCTGCAGAGCGCAGTATCTACCGGCACTTCTCCCAAGGGCGTCGCATAAGCATCAAAAGCATCGCACACCGAGGCTCCGTCGAAAGCCACATGGTGAGAAGGGCCTAATAAGAAAATGTGCTTGTAGATGGCTTCTGAAGGGATCGTTGCAAAAGCGGAAGCCGCGACACCTCCCGAGAAGACGTAACCGGCATGGGGCACGACGACGGCCTGTACCTTCTCGTTGCGCTTCGCGGCAACCCCAGATGCCGCAAGCAACTCCCTTCCTTTCTTGTAGCACTGCGCCACATCGTTTGTCAACGCCTGGCGTGAGGCAGCATAGAACTGACCTGCCACAGCCATCGGTCTGATATTCTGAGCCATAGCTAATCCTCCTGTTATAATGGCCGCTAATAGTAATAGTGGCCTTATAATATTTTTCCTCCACATAATCTGTCGCAAATATAATATATTTTTGCGACATTAGCAATTATTTTATTCGCTTTTTATGTTTCGTTTTCTCTTTGGTGAGAAAGGACTATTAGAACCAGAAAAGGACTGTTAGAACCTGCAAGGGAGTTTGGAAAGCTGCCACAGCAACGTCTTGGCAAGACGCTCATGCCCTGCATCATTGGGATGGAGCAGATCCTTGGCATTGTGATAATAGACCGTACCATGAATGAGTGGGAAGAAACCCGTGAGCGCGTTGGTATCGATCACTGGGACAGCCCACACATTGCCAGCCTCCTTGACACTCTCCACATAAGCATCCTGATACAATCCGCCACGACTCTCGATATTCTCCTCCGGCTGGAGATTCTTGTCACTGGCATCGAAGATAGCGCGATGGACCGGAGTGAGCAGTACGACCTGCTTATCGGTATAATATTCCTTGATAAGCCTCATCGCCCTATTGATACGCCCCCGGAACGTGTTGGGATCATAGGAGAACCGACGATAATGACGCAGTTCCTTCCGTTTCATCTGTCCATAAGCAGCCTCCACGACGGTGTCACCTTCTTCATACCACTGGCCGATCCTCACCCCATGATTATAGTCGTTGGTACCCATCAATATAAGGATAGCATCCACATCCGTACCATGCTCCTGGTGGAGCTTCTCCACTTGTGCAGGAATATGCGACCACTGTTGTCCACTGATCCCATAGACATAAGGCTGAACGTCAAGCCACTCACTCAGGAATCCCCAGTATTTCTTCTTCGATCCATTGTTACGGGGATCGGTCTGCGAGTCGCCCAGGAAGGCCACACGAGCACCGTACCACGGATGGATCTGGGCAAGCACCTTACGTGAAGGCACGCCATCTGCCTCTTTGGATGATTTAATGTTGGCTGCATGAACATCCGTAAACATCATGGCCGCAGCAAGCATGAATAGGAAAACACAGTATCTCTTCATATTTTCATGTATATAAGTTTTTATGTTCAGCAAAAGTAACAAATAAGTTGTTCTTTACAAAAACTTAATACGAAAAAATGAAGAGAAGTTTGGTCACACAGCATTAATTTTTCAGCAGCAGGTCATTGATGATACCATCAGCCAGACCGATGTTCGGTACGATGATCTCTTTGGCCTTACTGCTTGCCGCCACATGCAGGAAAATCTCCGCTGCCGGCACGATGACATCGGCGCGGTCAGGCTTTAGCTCGTAGGCTACCATGCGTTCCTCCACACTCATCTTGCTCAGACTGTCGTAGAGCTTATGAAGCACGTCGACGGGAAGCGCCTCCAGCTTCTTTTTCTTGTTGGCCAGGCGGAAGAGCTTATTGATGTTACCGCCCGAACCAATGATCTTGATATTGTCGTAACCACTCGTGACCTTGGTCACCTCTGTCTTGAGCGCCATGAGGTCGTTCTTCTTCACCTTCCCTTTGAGCAGACGAATGGTACCGACATTGAACGACTGACCGAAGATGCGCTGACCGTTGCAGATGAAACTGATCTCCGTAGAGCCGCCACCGACATCCACATAGAGGAACGCTCCCTGAGAAGGAAGGTTGGCCAGATGGTTGTCGTAGATGATGCCCGACTCCTCATCACCGGAGATAATCTCTAAGTTGACATGTGCCTTGTTCTTGATCCGCTTCATGAGAGCCTTGCCATTCTTCGCATCACGCATAGCGGAGGTGGCACACGCACGGTATTTCCGCACATGATAAACCTTCATCAACTGCTTGTATGCCTTCATGGCGGAGAGAAACTCCATACCCCGGTCCTTAGAGATGCGGCCGTCACCGAACACATCCATACCGAGCCGCAAAGGAATGCGCAAGAACAGCAGCTTATTGAGCGATCGGTTGCCATCAACGTCGATGTCTACATGCTTGATCAACAGACGGGCAGCATTACTACCCACATCAATGGCTGCAAGGTTGAAACTGTCGATATTCAGTTCTGTCATAGTCATTTGTTTTTACCGGAAATGTATATTTCACTCTGATTTCTCCGCGTTCTCCTGCAGATAAGCGTTGTACAGCGCCTCCTGCGAACGGAACGGCACCTCACCCTCGCCCAGTTCCGGGAAGGCGTTGGTACCCTTACCGTCCACGATACGCCCGTTCTGATTGTCCTTCAGCCCATAGTTGACGGTGCGCAGCAAGTCGGCACGCAGGTCGGGATCATAGACGGAGGTGTAGACCTCCACTCGGCTGACAAGGTTGCGAGGCATCCAGTCGGCCGAGCCGAGGAAGTATTTGTTATGACCGCCGTTACAGAAGATGAGGATACGGGCATGTTCAAGATAGCGGTCGATGATACCGACACAATGGATATTCTCACTCACCCCTTCCACACCGGGCACCAGAGAGCAATTGCCGCGGATGACAATATCTATCTTCACACCCGCCTGCGAAGCCTCATAGAGCTTCTTCACGACATCCTTGTCGGTGATATGATTGATCTTCACCTTCACCCACGCCTCCTTGCCTGCCTTGGCATTCTTAATCTCCGTGTTGAGCAGGTTGATGATCCGGTTCTTCATGGAGTTGGGAGAAACCATCAGCTCGCGAAAGACAGGATGGATATAGGGTTTCTCAATGAAGTCAAACACCTTTGCCACTTCCTTGACGATTCCCGCGCGCGCCGTCATCATGAGATAGTCGGTGTAAACCTTGGCGTTGCCCTCATGAAAGTTACCGGTCCCGATACAGGCGATGTTACCTTTCTTCGATTCGATATAGAGCAGTTTGGAGTGCACCTTCAAGCCTTCCACGCCGAAGATGACATTCACGCCCTCATCCTGCATGCGCTTACTCCATTTGATATTGCTCTCCTCATCGAAACGGGCAAGGAGCTCCACCACAGCCGTCACCTTCTTGCCATTGCGCGCCGCACTGATAAGGGCTTTGACGACCTTTGAGTCTTTCGCCAGCCGATAGAGCGTTGTCTTGATGGCTTTGACCTCCGGCTTCATGGCTGCTTCCTGCAGCACACGGATATACCCGTCGAAAGAGTGGTAGGGCACATGGATGAACCGGTCTTTCTCACGGATCTTGTCGAGGATACTCTCGGGCGCAAGGAACTCCGGCTTCATCAGGTGCCTCCAGACCGGGTTCTTCAATTCATCATGGCCACAACTCGGGAACGACATCAGGTCTTTATGATTCTGATAACGGCCACCGGCAAGGGAGGTGTCCAGCTCATCAATATCCAAACGCTCGAGGATCTTCTTCTGTATATCGCGCGGCATCTCACGATCGTAGAGCACACGCACGGCGTCGCCTTTCTTACGGCTCTCCACACCCGCCTTGATACGCTCCATCGTACCATAGTCCTGGTCGTTGTCGATATCCATCTCTGCGTCCTTCGTGAACTTAAACGAGTAAGCGCGATAAGTAGCCGGCTTCATGCCGAGGAAGATGAGCGGCAGACAATAGCGGACGACATCATCCAAATACATGATGTCGTTGAAGCCCTGGCTTGACGGCA
The DNA here is from genome assembly GCA_900315955.1 of uncultured Prevotella sp. Taxonomy (GTDB): domain Bacteria; phylum Bacteroidota; class Bacteroidia; order Bacteroidales; family Bacteroidaceae; genus Prevotella. Next base: position 32,412 of record ONBC01000037.1, on the reverse strand, counting down.
ACTTCACCCAACGGCCCACCTGACGGTCCGGCACTTTCACGATAGCATAGTTGGTCTTCTCCTTATCAACTTTCTCTTTGCGCTCCACAACGAGATAGATACGGTTGTCCTCCAACGTAGCAATGTTGTTGATGGAACTGAGCCAGATAGGATTGACGGAACCGTTGAGCCTGTCGTAATAAAACTGCTTGAGGAAGGTCTTCTGCTCATCGGTGAGCTGTGTCTCATCGACAAGGCGGATACCATGCTCACGCAGCAGTTCAACGACGTGGTCTACCGCCTCCGTATATTCCTTGCTGTAGTCTGCATTGAGCTTGTTGATCGTCTTAAGGGTCTTCTTCAAGGTGTGATGGGTGTGCTTGTCGACCGACGGCTCGTCGAGGAGTCGGCTGATGGATGCTACACGAACACGGAAAAACTCATCGAGGTTGTTACTGTAGATTTCCAAGAAAGACAGCCGCTCCAACAGAGGCACAGTCTCTTTCTGCGCTTCCTGCAGGATACGGTGGTTGAAAAACATCCAACTCACATCCCGCTCAATATAATTATTCTTAAAGACTGATGCAAGAGATGCAGACTTAGTTGAAGCCATAATATTATAATATGTAGGAGTGTAAAATGTAGGATTTATTTGTTTTTCTTTTCCACTAAAAGATACTCATCTTCAGATGAGTTGTAGTGGAGAGCCTTATGGAACTTCTTCTCCGTCCCTTCGGGAATATAGATAGCGTGCAGGTCATCGCACTCTTCGAAAGCATGATTGCTGAGATGCTTGGGCAGCCCACCAAACGTAACGGTCTTCAGCGCATCACAATCTGCAAAGGCATAGCCCTTGATGCTCTCTACCGAGGCGGGTATAAAAACATTATCCAAACTGTCACAGTCGTAGAATGCATCCGGCTCGATAACTTTTACCGTTGACGGGATAATGATATTTTTCAATGATTTTTTCCTGCGGAAAGCCATTTCTCCAATGACCTCCACGCCTTCTGGAATAGTAATGTTATCCTTCGTTGACAGACAGTAGACCAATCGTTTATGGTCATCAGTGTAGACAGCCTCACCATCAAAATCGAAGTCATCACTATCAATCTTCTGAAGAGCGAGACTCAACACTTGCAGGTCAAAACGGCTGCCTTTCTTGCCATCTTTCATCAACGATTTCAAGATGGCCCTCTTACTTTCTTTCATACGATTCTATTTCTTTTGCTTATTGTTGGCAAAGGTAACAAGACCACATTACAGAATTGTTACAACCGTATGACAATATTATTAAACTTTTGTTATGCCTTAGAAGTGGGTCATGAACTCCACGACAATCTTATCTTTCTCCGACACTTTGGGGATACTATTATGTCCGTAGAAATATTTCTCATAGTTGATGCGGATATCGCTGATGAACGGTTTGTCGAGGCTGATCGTCACACCGCCTGTCACACGACTGCGCTTGTAGTCGTTGACAATGAGCGTACCGCTGTCATTCTGTTTGCCGTCAAGATACCGTTTGCCGTCACTGTGATCGTTCATGAAATCGTAACGGGCCAAAGGCGATACCTTTTTAATAATGCTCTTCTTTACGGGGATATCATACGACACGAAGCCGTCGAAAGCATGCACGGGATGGAAGGCTTCCTTGCCGTAGTGTTTGTAGAGATACTCTGCCTCGGCAATGAATCCGCCCCGATGGAAGCTTAGCCCCCCGTCGTACATCATCACATTGACATCGCCCGGCTTGACCTTCTGTGCACTCAACTCCACCGTTAGTCCCATGGGCAAAAGAAACTGTGCCTTGGCAGAGAAATTGGCACTGTTCGTCCAGTAGTCTTTCTGATTCGTCAGGCCGGAGCCATTATAAAGACCCGCCTCTACGATAATCGGGAACCCGGCGTCGAAGGTGTAACCCAAACGCGCACCGACATCACGCACGTTACCCACCTGCTTGGCAATGAACGAGCGGTTGGCAAAATACTGTTGGTCCGGGGAGCGGTGCGCGTCGATCGTGAACGGCACACGCATCTGGCCAATCGTGAAAGCAAAAGATTTCCAGGGCTTGAACTTCGCATAAGCATCAAGCATCTTGATCTGACCTTCATCACAAAGGTCTATCTCAGCCTTATAGGAGACCGTCGGATTGAGATCGCCACTGACGTTCACACGCGCATTGCGAACCTCGAAACGTCCTTTATTGTCCTGAGTCTGATATTCGTACTTGCCACGGAGCGTTCCGCCAATCTTCATACGCTTCAAGAACTCCTGCCCAAAAGCGTTGACAGCAATAAGCAAAAAGAAGAAAGTAAAACCCGATTGAATGAATGTTGTCTTGATGACTGTTGACTGCTTTGTCGTATTTTTGTCCATAAAGGGGAGTATAAGTTACCTTTTGGCAGCAAAATTACCAAATCAATATTTCATTGGCTTTGCGACGATGTTACAATAATGTTACATTGCAGTTTTCGGGGATCAAAGGTACTTTTTGAAGCAAACAAAAACTTGAAAACCAACATTACTTCTCCTTGACTTTTCCTGAGTTTATATTTACAAAAAGTAAAAAGTCTTGTCAATGGAAGTTGATGAAACAGAAGGTAAAAAGTGGGGCGAAAAGGTGGAAAAGAGGTTAGTCGGATGAAAAGAAGGCGCTGAGGTTTGACTTTACTACGGTTAGGTAGCCGACATTTAACGGTTAGGTAGTCGACATTTAACGGTTAGGTAGGTGACATAACTGCTAAAGGTCAGTGACATAACCGCAGTAAGGTCGGCAGATTGAAAGGGATGAAATGAGCGTTCGAATGAGACGAATGCATAACCAGCTGAATAATAATAACTTACAAAATCGCTCCATAATCGCGTTATTTGGAGCCAACCTATATCTTGTCTGAAAAGAATTGATTCTCAGCGGGGGTTGCAAAGAAAATATCTTGACGTTTTCCACAACATCTGATAACTACCTCGACAAAAATGCAAAGCAGGTACCAAGAGACGATAGTTCTTGTAAATTATTGTTAAACTTTCGTCTTTCCACATACAGTCTATCTCTTTTTTTCCTAACTTTACCAAGTGAAAGACAATCACAACAATCATTCCACTTAAACTTATTGCATTATGAAGATTGGAATACCTAAAGAATTGAAAAACAACGAGAACCGCGTAGGCATGACTCCAGCAGGCGTGGCCGAATTGAAGAAACATGGTCATACTGTTTACGTGCAGCACACAGCCGGCGAAAACAGCGGCTTCAGTGATGAGGAATACATCAACGTAGGTGCCGAAATCCTGCCTGATATTAAAGATGTGTATGCACAGGCAGACATGATCGTGAAGGTCAAGGAGCCTATCGCGGCTGAATATCCCCTCATCAAGAAAGATCAGCTTGTGTTCACTTATTTCCATTTTGCTTGCGACAAGCCGCTGACGGACGCCATGATCAAGTGTGGTGCCGTCTGCTTAGCTTACGAGACAGTTCAGAAAGCCGACCACTCGCTGCCGCTGCTTATCCCGATGAGTGAGGTCGCCGGACGCATGGCAGCGCTCAACGGGGCGTTCTATCTCCAGAAGACAAAAGGAGGCAAGGGCAAACTCATCAGTGGTGTGCCCGGGGTGAAACCGACAAAAGTGCTCGTCCTCGGCGGTGGCACCGTGGGCGAGGCGGCGGCACGGATGGCCGCCGGCATGGGAGCCGACGTCACCATCACGGATATCTCACTGCCCCGTCTGCGCCAGTTGGAGATGGAACTGCCGGCAAACGTGCATGCCCTTTACTCCTCTGAACACAACATCCGAAAGGAGCTGCCGGATGTGGATATTGTCATCGGCTCAGTCCTCGTGCCAGGAGACAAGACTCCGCACCTCATCACACGCGACATGCTCAAACTGATGGAGAAAGGCACAGTGCTCGTTGACGTTGCCATCGACCAGGGCGGCTGCTTCGAGACCTCACATCCCACAACACACTCCGACCCCGTCTATGAGGTCGACGGCATCCTCCACTATTGTGTGGCCAACATCCCCGGAGCGGTGCCTTACACCTCCACGATGGCACTCACCAACGCCACGCTCCGTTATGCCGTAGCCCTCGCCGACAAAGGCTGGCGACAAGCTTGCAAAGACGACGAAGCACTCTACCGCGGACTCAACATCGTCAACGGCAAGGTGACGTACAAGGCTGTCGCCGATGTATGGAACTTACCGTATGAGCCGGTAAAGCCCTAACCCTTAATCCCTTCCCCAAAGGGGAAGGGTTGATCACCCTGCTATACCATCAAAGTGCAGGACCCGTTCTACCATCCAAGTGCAGCCTTGTCCTACCATAAAGCGGGATGTTACTCCCCTTGAAGCATATCAACCCTTCCCCTTTGGGGAAGGGATTAAGGGTTAGGGCTTTTAATATATTCAACATTGTAATAATAACAAAACTTAAAGAAGCTATTTTAAGCCTAAAAACGGGGCGGCGGTGCACGCGTCTCGTTTTTGTTTTGTATTTTTGCACATGTGTCGTAAGGGCAGCCTTATGTTGAGTAAGTCGGCCACGTGTTGAGTAAGCAGTCACATAGTGACTGCAACCTACCCTCCCAGCTGCAGCTCCCCCGACACAAACGCAATAATAAATATAACATACATAATAACACTATCATTATGGCAAAAGTTAGCTTAATGGGCAACGCGATGAACACCATCGGCAACCTGCCCGCCAAGGAGAGTATAGCACCTGATTTCGAAGCAACGAAAGGTGATCTCTCAAGTCTGAAACTGAGCGACCTCCGCGGCAAGCGCGTCGTACTGAATATCTTCCCAAGTCTCGACACAGCAACCTGCGCTGCTTCGGTACGCCACTTCAACGCTGATGCTTCGAAGCTCGACAACACCGTCGTGCTCTGCATCTCCGAGGATCTGCCTTTCGCACAGGGCCGTTTCTGCACGACAGAGGGACTTAAGAATGTCGTTCCCGTATCGCTCTTCCGCTCACCCGAGTTTGGCAAGGCTTATGGCACACAGATCGTCGATGGACCCATGCGTGGTCTGCAGGCCCGCGCCGTCGTCGTCGTTGACGAGCAGGGCAAGGTCATCTACACCCAACTGGTAGAGAAGATCGAGAACGAGCCCGACTATGCATCGGCACTCGCTGCACTAAAATAAAAGCCTCTCCCCGACCCTCTCTGCCTTAAGGTGTGAGGGGGTTGATGTTTTCAAAGAGGTCAAGTGCCCATTTAAGATAAAGAGCATGACCTTCACCGACTATCTACAAACCCAACCTCTGCTGCGAGTTGCAGTAGCACTGATGGCAGGCATCACTGCTGGTGACGGCATCACGGAAGCATTTCCTGCTTTGCCGGCGTGGTCGGTATGGCTTTGGTACTCCTTCATGGCGCTCTGCCTGATATTGGAACTGCTTTCCAGGCAGCATCCCTATCGGCAGAGCGCCTTGTTGTTTATGGCTGTGTTCGTAGGGGGAATAGCGATGATTGATGAAACAAAGAGGAATACAGTTTTCCCCTTTTCGGAAAATGAGATGATGACTTACGAGGCTGTTGTCATCTCTGAACCACAAATGCGCGGCAAAACATTGCAATGTGACCTCGCTCTGACCTCCATCAACGGGAAACCTTTAAAGAACGCTGTCAATATCAAGGCTGCTATCTTACGCGACACCATAACCAACGATTGGAAAGTGATCGTCTTAGGCACCGGACTCAGAGCGCAGTCGATCATGCAACCAGTACGCAACTTTCATTCGGGTAACTTCAATTATGTTCGCTGGCTACACATCCATGGCTTCCGTGCTACCACATTCATCTATTACTCCGATTGGAATACAGCAAACGTCAGCCTGAAACCAATGGCGACCCTGGACCGAATGCGACTGTACGCCATGCAACAGCGACAAAAGCTCGTGAGCCGACTGCGTCTATCGAAGGATGGAGACCAGCAATCTGCTGTCGTTGCCGCTATGGTGCTCGGTGAAAAGCACGCAATCTCCCACGAAACGAAAGAAGCCTACTCGGTCTCCGGTGCCTCGCATATCCTCGCCCTCTCGGGGTTGCACCTCAGCATCATCTATTCTGTGCTCCTGCTCCTGCTCGGCAGGGGCTTCAAACGGCGGTGGCTGTCGCAAGCCATCATCCTCCTCACGGTATGGGGCTATGTGTTTCTTGTCGGCATGGGGGCAAGCGTCGTGCGCTCGGCGGTCATGCTGTCTATCTACTCAATGTGCGTCGTCAGCGGACGAGACAAGGCATCCGTCAATGCACTCAGTCTTGCAGCCCTCTGTCTGTTGGTCGCCAACCCGTTGTGCCTGTGGGACATAGGATTCGAGATGTCGTTTATGGCGGTATTAGGCATTCTTATGTTTTACAAACACTTGTATCGGTTGTTGTTTCGAAAGAGTGAGCGTAAGCAACACAAAAACACGAATGGAAACCGAATGAGCCAATACCTGAAAGACGGATTAAAAGCTGTATGGGGAATGGTCAGCGTCTCTGTAGCCGCACAAATCAGTACGGCACCGTTAGTAGCCTACTATTTCGGTCGCTTCTCATGCTATTTTCTTCTCACAAACTTCATCGTGATACCTTGTGCCACCCTCATCATCTATTTGGCATTGGCAATATTCATTACGGCAGCGATTCCTCCAGTCAATACGTTTCTCCTTTCATTCATGGATGCAACCTCCACCTTGTTAAACAATGCGGTCAGGTTCATCGCTTCTCTGCCTCATGCCAGTCTCGAGAACATTCACACAAGTGCTATCGAAATCATGTGCGTCTATATCCTCATCGCCATCGCCTGCATCGTGTATTCGCATGTGAGAAAGTTGGGAGGATTGATAAGAAAGGGAGCATAACCGTTTTGGCGAAAGCGCATTCATACAATAAAACGATATGCCCTCCCTAAAGTGGAAGGGCATAAGAAGACAGGCATTTAAACCAATGTTGCTACGATTTCTTCCCTCGTTCCCGGGAGCAGGTCGATGACCGGGATCTCGGGCATCGTGTAACAGCCGGGCTGCAGACGCATGGAAGCACGTGCCACATCAACAAGAACCTGACCAGTGAGGGCAGGGTTGTTGATGCTCATGTCGAAGGACATACGCTGGTTTTGTGTCTTGCCGCTGACACCCTTACGCGTCATGTGTACTCCATGTCCCATATCCTTCACCTCGTCGATGCTCTTTACGGCGAAGACATGAAGCTCATCGTGAGCGAAATAATCATCAGCCTTCAACTCGTGAGTCACCTCTTCTAAGCTGGCACCATCCTCAAGCTCTACATAAACCATACGGCGATGAATGCCTTCACCGAGAGGGATGGTCATCGACAAAGCGTTCTTCACGCCTTTCTTCGAGCGTGCCACCACAGAATGTCCCATCGACATACCCGGACCAAAGTTAGTATAGCTCAGCCCCTTAGGAGCAAGGGCCTGCATGAGGACGCGAACCACAGAGTCACTTCCCGGATCCCAGCCGGCAGAGATAACGCTCACCGTACCCGTTTTCTTGTTATTCTCCATCTGCCTGGTACGGTAGTCGAGGATGGATGTGTGGATATCAAAACTGTCTACCGTGTTAATGCCGAGCTTGGTGATCTTCTCTGCATACTCAGGGCATGAGCGTGTCGGCGTGCAAAGAATCGCCACATCCACATCCTTGAGCTTCTGAATGTCGTCGACAACCTCATAAGGTGTCAACGCTAAAGGCTTATCCTTGTCACCTTGACGACGAACGATACCTGCAATCTCAAAGTCGGGTGCTGCCTCTAAGGCTTCAACCGTGAAATGTCCGATGTTGCCGTATCCTACTACGGCGGCTCTAATCTTGTTCATGTGTTTATTGGTTGTTTAATACTTTATACTGTTACAAAAGTAAGCGATTTATTTGTAAATCCATGCTTACATCCATGATTTTATGAATTCGTAACAATTCCCATGATGAATGATAGAGATGGCATTTTCTTTCTCCCTCACCGCTTTCTATTATAGAAGTATTGTCCCTTATGCTTCGTCAGCGAACCCCAATTGATGGCATGATGCGGACAATGGTGATAACAGGCGAAACAAGCAAGACACGAACCATCGTGCTTCCACTTTGGCTCATACCCCAGGCCTCCAATGATGTTCTTCACCGGGCAGACATCAGCACAAATACCACACTTGACGCACAGCCGACTGTCCACAACGAACTTTTTATCGGTGACAAGATGCTTCTCGAAGAAGCCGCCAAGAAGCCGGGAGTTGATACGCGGCCAATGGCCGATAACGAGGTGGCTGGCCGCTCTGTTGTTGATGATTTCGTTTACATAATCACTCAGTTCGGCAGCAGCCTTGTCTTTCTTTTCCTTCTCCTTTTTAGCATTGTCGACATTAAAAAAAGGCAGTCCGAGATACGACTCTGGCATGATGAGCGAAAAGACGGCATGGAGCGGGATATTCTTTACCGACAAATCCTTGCGAAGAATATCCATGGTCTCACCAATGTTGTCACCGGCAGTGCAGAGGGCATAGACATAATGCCCATCGGCATCCACACGAAGCCGGCGGATAAACTCGCGGACAATCTTAGGCGGGCGCCAGCCATGGACAGGAAAGCAGAAACCGAGACGCTCACCTTCCTCCAAGGTAAACACCGACTGCCCCGCACGAAGAAGTTCGGGAATGAACAGCAATTTGTCGCCTGTGGCCTGGGCAACTGTCTTGGCGGCCCACCCAGTGTTGCCTGTGTCTGAGAGATAAAAAATCATATTTTATTTCGTATAGAAGTCGATGACTGCCTGAATAGCTTGCCTACAAGCGGGACAAAAGTCCGGATTCTCATTGGTACGCATGCGGCAGTCGGGATAAGCACGGTATACCCCCTTCGGGCTATAGCCTGCACCCTCATAGAAGCCGGCCTTGGGATCCTTCCCGATGAGGTTCTCCCACTTGCCCTTGAAGTCGACCTTCGTGGTGATATTCTTCTCCCAAGGCTCAACGTCGTGCGGATACATAGGCACCTCTTCTGTGTCATAGGCATATTCGTCTGCGAGCCCGGCAAAACTGTGACCAAACTCATGGACAACAACAGGACGGAATGTGGAATTGTGAGCCGCACAGAGGTCATAACTGTTAAGAATACCACCACCGCCATAACGTTCGGTATTGACGAGCACAATGATATGTTCATAAGGAATGCCGGCGAGACAGTCGTGAAGCCGTTTCAGATGGAGAGTCGTGAGGTAGCGTTCACTGTAAAAAGTGTCGTAATTGGAAAGCAAAGCAGTGTTCTTCCATATACCTTCGCGCGGAATGCTCACACCGCTGTCCACGGAAGGAGATTCCACGGCAACAAGGCTGAACCTGTTGCGTGAGCTCTTGAAAGGCTCATAAGAGAAGAGATAGCCCATGGCTCTACGGGCATCCTCGAGGAACTTAGGCATCTCGGCTTTTGTATAACCTTCAGCCACATAGGCGATACGAATGCAACGGGTGGTGTCGGCAGCTTTCTGAAGATAGACATAAGGGGTTATTTCTTTCTCTCCGATATGACGAATGAGGATATCGTTAGGGTTGACGACATGTGTCAGCGAAGCACTGATCTGGCGGCGGTTGTCACGAAGATCAAGCGTCACCTTCACCGTACGCTTTGGCATCGGAACAAGAAAGACATTCTCGAAACTCTTGTCTATGGTTTTAGCCTCCGGATACGACTGCCACTCCTGAAAGAGCGTAGAGAAAGAGTTGCGATAGATAATCTTCCCACTCACACTGTCGCGCACCGTGATCTGACCGTTTCCCTCCATCGGCAGCTCAGCGAGGCGCTGACGCTTGCCATACCAGCGAGGCGACTGACTGAGTTCATCCACGGCGATGTGCTGCTCATGGTCATTGCCCGAGAAGATGTAGTCAATGCGCAGGGTCTTGTCCTGAAACCAACTGTTGAAGTCCTGCGCACTGATGCCCAGTGCTGACAAGACAACGAAAAACAAAAAACATAATCTCTTCATATATTCAGATTTAATTACCTAACTCTCAGTTGCTGACCAGCCATGATACCGTCGTCAGGGCTCATATGGTTCATCTTATAGAGATTCTTCAAGCGCATGCCATACATCTGAGCAATGGAGTACATGCTCTCGCCCACCTTGACGACATGGGGCTTGCCTTTAAACACCTTGGAAGCCTTCTTCTGCTTCTTCTCTAAATAGATGATGTCACCGGCACGAAGCACGTCGTTTTTGTCTCGCTCGTTATACTTAGCGAGCTTACGCCTTGAGATGCCCGTCTCCTTAGCGAGGCTCTTGAATGTGTCTCCGGCGCGAGCCACAATATAATAGTTTTTATTGCACTTCGTGATCGGATGGAATCCGGTAGGCGAATAATCGTGGTTGCGAGCATCGTAGCGGTCAGCCATGAAGCGGTCGTAGCCCTTAGCATGATCGTAGAGGTTGAGATGGTAGAGCTCAATGATGTTAATAATGTTATCGGCATAGCGTGGGTTCGTAGCATAGCCGCAGGCTTTCAGGCCACGAGCCCAGCCCTTATAATCAGTCTCCCGCAATTGGAACAGACTGGCATAGCGCGAGTTGTTACGAAGAAAACGACTATGATCCTCGTAGCTCTGCTTGGCATTGTCGTAGGCGCGAAAGCACTCACCCGGTGCGTCATCGTCAGCATTGATAGATCTTCCTCGCCAACCGTGGCACTTAATACCAAAATGGTTGTTGCCAACCGTAGCGAGGCGGCTCTGCCCTGCACTACTCTCAAAAAGACCTTGGGCAAGCGTGATACTTGCCGGAATGCGATAACGTTCCATCTGTTCTATGGCCAGGTCTTTATACTGGTCAATATAGAGTAAGTATGCAGCTTTCTGCACTCCCTGTCCGCCTGCCTTGACAAAGCCCACAGAGAGAAAAAATATGAAAACGATATATCGAAAGAATCGCATGTATGCTTGAATAATAAATGATACATGCAAAGGTAGCAAAAAAAACTATCAGAGAGGAAGAGAAAGCATAAAATAAACAAAAATAAAAACCGCCCTGAACAAAGTCCAAGGCGGAGTCTCTCAATTTTTTATTTCGTGCTAACGAAGTCGATAATTACTCAGCGGTAGCAGCAGCTGTATCAGTTGCAGCAGTGTCAACAGCAGCAGTGTCAGTTGTGTCAGCAACAGCTGTTGTGTCAGAATCAGCTGCAGGAGCTGCGCTCTGATTCTTGTTACCACAAGATGCGAATCTTTGCTTTTTAAATCTGTAAAACAATCTTGTTTATTAACAACGCTGCAAAGGTAGGCATTTTTTCAATACGTTGTTCATTTTTTAGCCACTTTTTTTATCCTTCTCTGTAACTTTTTTATAACACCCTGATTATCAGAGATATATTTTTGGTAAACAAAGGTTAAAGTTTTGCACTACACTTCAAGAACCTTCGTTTTAACATATCAGCGGTAAAAAAGCCGCATGGCATGAGTGGTGAAACGAATCACGCACCCAAGCCATGCGGCTCATGATTGAATCAAAAATTACCTCCTTCAGAGGGGATAGCGGAAAAGTTATGACTTACATCCCTGCAGCAGCTGCGATCCAGTCGTACACGCCGGAGCAAACGCCAAAGGCGACGACACCGAGAGTACAGATAGCGAGCGCCAGCTTCGTGCTTGCAGCACTCTTGAACGTAGGCAGCGGATGATCGTTAGGCTTGATGAACATAGCCTTGACAATAAGCAGATAGTAGTACAAGCTGATGACCGTGTTGACCAAAGCGATGAACACCACCGCATAGGTCAGCGCACCGATGGTTGTCGTCACCTGGGCACCGTGAGCTGCCGCCATGAACGAGAAGAACTTGGAGAACATACCTGCGAAGGGAGGAATACCACCGAGAGAGAACAGGGCGAGCGTCATGAGAAAGCTCAGACGCGGATTGGTCTTGTAGAAACCGTTGTAGCTGTCCATATTGACCGTGCCATTGTTGTGCTCCTCTACGGAAGCGATAATAGTAAAAACGGCGAGGTTAGCCACTACATAGATGAGAACATAGTAGCTCAACGCCACTACACTCATCGCTGAATCACCTAACACCGCCAGCACGATATATCCTGCCTGTGAGATTGAGGAGAAAGCCATGAATCGCTTGAGATCCTTCTGATGGATCGCGAAAAGGTTGGCAACGGTGATGGAGAGTACAATGACAACCATCAACATATAGCGCCAGTATTCGACCATCGGCGCGAAGACTTTCATAAGAATCGCGCACAGCGCAAAAGCGGCAGCACCCTTGGAAACCACGGAGAGGTATCCGGTAACACTTGTCGGAGCACCCTGATAGGTATCGGCTGTCCAGAAATGGAACGGGACAAGCGAGATCTTGAAGCCGAGGCCGGAGAAGAAGAACACCATACCAAGGACGGTGAGCGGGGTCGCTGTGAGCTTAGCCACCACGTCGTCGAAATAGAGCGTACCAGTTGCACCATAGATGAAGCTGATACCGAAGAGCATCACCCCACTCGAGAAAGTAGCCGTAAGGATGAACTTAGCACCTGCCTCTGCAGAATAGTGACGGTATTTATCCATCGCCACGAGACACGCCATAGGAACGGACGCCATCTCAAGACCGAGGAAGAACAGAAGGAAGTGGTTGGCACTTACCATCATGTTCATACCCAACAGCGTAGAGATCACAAGTACATAGAACTCACCCTCTTTGAAAGCCGTGTCGGGGCGCTGGAGCCACTCACGTGCCTGAATGAGCACGATCAGTGTACCGAAGGCAAGGATGGTCTTGATAACGCCGATACTCGCATTGGTCTCATACATACCACCGAAAGTTGTAGAGGCAGCTGTGGGGAAGATATTGATGAGGATATGGATGAAGAGCAGCACACAGACCAAGGGATTGAACCACTTGCGGAGCGCGGCCACGGGAGCCTGCGCCACCGTTCTCTCTTTCTCCAAAGCCAGCTCACCCGCCTCGGCCTGATGGACAGCGAGCGCAGAGGGTTTCTGTGCCGTAAAGAGATCCACCACAAACACTATCAGCAGGATAGCCATCAGTGTGACCTCTGGTATCATATTCAGAAATTGACTGTAATCGATATTCATTTTATTTATAGTTTATGAGTTTCTGAGTTGTTTAGTTTTTGAGTCATTGGAGTTTCGAAGCCTGCAAAATGTCTTTTGGTAACTACCAGCCATCTTAAAGCTCAAAACTTAACAACTCAAAAACTTATTAACTCATTAACTTATTACATCCCCATGATATGACTGATCATCGGACCAACAGCATCGTTGATAATGTCTTGAGCCCACAGTGGAGCAAGACCAAGGCCTGCCACACAGAAGATCAGGCCACCGACAGCGATACGCTCATCCCATGTAGCATCCGTGAGCTTGAAATACTCAGGATTGGGAACCTTCTGATAGAGGATCTTACCCACCACACGGAGGATGTAGACAGCCGTGATAACGATAGAGGTACAAGCAATGATGGTGCATGTACGATGGAACACATCAGCGTTCTGGAATGAACCTACGAAGATGTTCATCTCTGCAACGAAGCCGGAGAAGCCTGGCAGACCGAGGTTGGCAAGACCTGCAACAACGTAAGCTACGGAGAGGAACGGCATAATCTTCATCAAGCCACCCAAGCGGCGGACGTCACGGGTACCCGTGCGGTGATAGATCATACCGATGACAGCGAAGAAGAGAGCCGTCATCAGACCGTGAGAAAGCATCTGAAGGATAGCACCCGTGCAAGAGGTCTGGGTCATCATCAGCAGGGCGAAGAGCACCATGCCGCAGTGAGAGACGGAAGAATAAGCATTAATATACTTCAGGTCGGTCTGAACACAAGCAGAAAGTGCACCATAGACAACAGAGATCGTTGTCAGGATGAGGAAGATCCATGACAGCTGCTGGGCAGCATCAGGGAGCAGGAACATAGCAATGCGGAAGCAACCGTAACCTCCGAGCTTCATCAGCACACCGGCATGGAGCATGGACACGGCCGTAGGCGCTGAGGCATGACCGTCAGGAGACCATGTGTGGAACGGGAAGAGGGCTCCCAAGATACCAAAACCGATGAAGATGAAGGGAAAGAACACTTTCTGGATGCTCACGGGGATGGCGTGCAGCGTAGCGATCTGCATCACATCCATCGTATAGGTGCCGCTGAACTGTCCGTTGAAGAAGTAGATACCCAAGATACCGATGATGAGGAGTGCTGAACCACCCATCAGCATCAAAGTCAGCTTCATGGCTGAATACTCCTTAGGACCTGTTCCCCAAATACCGATAAGCAGGTACATCGGGATGAGGGCGACCTCATAGAACATGAACATCGTGAAGAGATCCTCAGAGATGAAGAAACCGAAGACACCCGTTGAAAGGAGTGTGAACCAAAGGAAATACTCCTTCTGCTGGGGATGCTGCTGCCAGGAGGCGAACGTACCGGTGAAAACGATGATTGCAGAAAGAAGAATCATCACCACAGCGATACCATCCACACCTGTACGGTAGAAGATATGCAACGGTTCGAACCAAGGAATGGCGTCGCCGAAGAGGAATGGGAATTTCTCGGCCGGCATAGTCTCACGCGCTCCAATGAAAGCGAAGACGAGATAGATGGCGAGGGCAAGCAGCGCCGTTGAGCCAACAGCCATCACGATGCGCACCTGCGTGTCATTCTTGGCAAGCCACAGGCAGAGAAGCATCACAACCGGTATAATGACGAATAATGTTAGAAAAGTCATCTTATATTATTTTTCAATATACATTATAATATACATATGAGGATAAGCGTCAATGCCACTGAACCAGTGATGAACCAGATAGCATACTGACGCACATCGCCACTCTGCCAGGGACGGATCGCCTCACCACCTTCCTGAGTAGCCCAAGCTGAGAAGTTGAACATGCCATCGATGACATGACGGTCAAACCAGGCGATAGGAATAGAGAAGCAACCGAAGACGATCTTATGTGTGAAGAACTGCCAAGCATCGTCGATATAGAAGCGGTTGAGGGCAGCCTTGTGCAGCCGCGGCATGGCTGTTGCGAGCTTGTCGGGCAACGGGTTGTGCTTCGGAGCGTACATGTAAGTAGCGAGCGCGAAACCGATTGTTGCTACACACAGGGAGATCCATGCTGTAGGACCGAACTGAAAATGCTGAAGGGCGATCTCCTCAGGATGACCATTGAGAGAGATGAAGTGACCCATCGGAATCCAGCCGGCAACGATAGAGATCAGAGAGAGGAACACCAGCGGACCCCACATGACGAAGGGAACCTCAGCAGGCTTGCGGCGATGCTCGGGATCCTGCTCATAGTAGCTGTCACCCCAGAAGATGACATAATAGAGACGGAACATATAAAAGGCCGTCATACCACTGACAAGCGTCATGAACCAACCGAGATACGGAGAGAAATGGAAGCAAGCATCCACAATCTCATCCTTGGAGAAGAAACCGGCCAACGGCCAGAATCCACTGATGGCGATGGTACCAATGAGGAAGCAGATGTTCGTGATAGGCATATACTTATGCAAGCCACCCATGTAATCCTTGAAGTTGGAGCCAATAATAACGATGATGGCACCGGAGCAGAGGAAGAGGAGCGCCTTGAACATAGCGTGGGTGAAGAGGTGGAACATGGAAGCCATGTAACCAACACTTCCCTCACCTTCCATCGAGGTCACCACACCGAGGGCTACAAGCATGTAAGCGATCTGAGAGATCGTCGAGAATGCCAGGCCACGCTTGATATCACGCTGACAGCAAGCCACGGCGGCTGCATAGAAAGCCGTGAAGGCAGCGATGTAAGCCACGATATGCAAGGTGTTGGGAGCGTATGCCACCCAGATAGGCATCAGCGAAGCCACCTGGTAAACACCGGCAACAACCATCGTAGCCGCATGGATGAGGGCAGACACAGGCGTCGGACCCTCCATGGCGTCAGGGAGCCAGATATGAAGCGGGAACATTGCCGACTTACCAGCACCACCGATGAACATCAGGAAGAGAGAAGCCGGAAGAACCCACGCTGCACCGGGGAGCTCCGTCACCAGCTTCGGATCAGCGGTAAGGTCGTAGTTGAACGTACCTGTATAGAAACTGTAGAAAAGGATACCGATGAGGAAGAAGAGGTCCGCGAAACGGGTGACGATGAATGCTTTCTTAGAAGCATGTACGGCAGCGTGCTTCGGATAATAGAATCCGATGAGCAGATACGAGCACACACCCACGAGCTCCCAGAAGAGATACATCTGGAAGATGTTCGTAGCAACCACCAGACCCAGCATAGACATGGTGAAGAGACTCAGGAAAGCATAGAACCGCTGGAATCCTTTCTCATAACCCTCTGCCTTATAGTTCTCGTCACGCTCCGCCATATAACCGAAGCTATAGATATGAACCATAAACGACACGGTGGTGATGACGATGAGCATCATCACGGAGATGGGTGTCAGGCGGAATCCGATGTTGAACGTCAGCAGGTCAGTGAACTTCAACCACGTGAAGTTGAACACCGTCACGGTCGGATAAAGTCCCGTGGCAGCGTCTCTGCCCACTGCAAAGAAATATTCGTAAGCCGTGTAAAGACTCATGCACCACAGCACACCAAGCACTGCCGTACCGATGAGTCCGGCGACGGGCTTCTTCATCTTCATACCGAGCAGTCCCAGGACCAGGAAGCTCAGGAATGGGAGAAGAAGTATTAAAAATGAATAACTATATTCCATTGTAATTTGAGTTTTTGAGTTGGAAGTTTTTGAGTTCTTGAGTCTTATAAACTTATAAACTCATTAACTTATCAACTCATAACTAATTAGAATTTCATGTTTTCAATACTGTTCACCTGGTCACTGTGATAGTTACGGTAAACATTGATAATGATAGCTAACGCCACTGCTGTCTCTGCCGCACTCACGCCGATAGAGAAAAGCGTGAAGAACGCGCCCTCCAACTGACCGGGGAAGAGCAGACGGTTGAAAACGGCGAAGTTCAGATCGACCGAGTTGAGGACAAGCTCAATAGAGATGAGCATAGCCACAAGGTTGCGGTGGGTTACAAAACCGAAGACACCGATGAAGAACAGCAACGTGCTGACTCCGAGGAATGCATAAACTGAAATCATTTCTTGTCCTCCTTTCTTGCTATCATTACACCTCCGATGATACAGGCTAACAGGAACACTGAGATGAACTCAAACGGAAGTACATAACCATATTTGCCGGAGCTGACCATAGCCTGACCGACCTGCTTCATAGGAACCTCTACATCAGCCACATCGAGCGCTGCATTGATGAAGTGGTTCTTCACAAGGATAAGACTTACGACGACGAGGCCGATGAGCGAGATGATCAGTGCCTGGGCGATGCGCACCCCTTTGAAGCGAGCCACAAGGTTCTGAAGAGAGCGCTTGGAGACGAGCTGGATGGCAAAGATATACATGATCGTGATGCCACCGGCATAAATGCTGATCTGGGCGGCACCGAGGAACGTATAGTCGAGGAGGAAATAGAATCCTGCTATACCAAAGAGCACAAACAACAGCCATGTAGCTGCACGCATGATACTCTTCGTGCAGATGGACATAACAGCTGAGCCAAGGACGACCACAGCTAAAATACAGAACATTACTAACTTAGCCATTATCTTACTTGGTTTTAGTGTTAAACTTACCGATGGTCAACGGAGCGCCGCCGTCGATGAGGTTAGGCAGCGAGCCACCCTGATAAACCTCCTTGTCGAGGTGGAGCACGAGCTTGCTGCGGTCGAAGACAGCATTCTCGAAGTCGTTGACGAAATGAATAGCGTCAAAATTACATGCATTGACACAGAGCTGACAGAACATGCAGTCGCCAAGATCATACTGATAATCATCCAGCACTTTCTTCTTACGACCCGTCTCTGGATCTTCTGCCATATGCGCCGTGATCTTGATGGTGTCGTTCGGGCAAGCCTTCTCACACATGGTGCATGCAGTGCATTTATAATCACCGACCTTCAGCCCACGCTTCACGGCCTGTGGGTCATTGGGGTCTTCCACACGCTTGAACACGAGACGGCCGCGGTGACGCGCCGAGACATGGAGTGTGGTCTTGCGGTTCTCAGGATACTGCTCCGTCGACTTCGGGGTGAAGTATTCCTTCATCGTCACCTTCAAGCCTGTGGCCAAAGTCTTGGTAGCATCCTTGATACCTTTAAAATATTGTGACATAACCTAATAGGATTATCTTTTAATGTTGTTCTATAAATTAAAGCGTCAAGCCCAGCGCCACGCAAGCTGTCATCACCGTAAGGGTCAGGAGCATGCACGGCATGAGATACTTCCACTCCAGGGTAAGGATCTGATCGATACGCAGACGGGGGAACGTCCAGCGTGCCCACATCAGCACCCAGATGACGAGCAACGTCTTGGCAGCAAACCAGACGAAGCCTGGGATATAGTTCATCACCATGTCGAAACCACTGATACCGATGTTCAGCGGAGCCCATCCTCCGAGGAAGATCGTAGCAGCCAGACCGGAAATGACCACAAGGTTCAGATACTCAGCCAGATAGAAATAGCCGAAACCCATACCACTGTACTCGGTGTGATAACCGGCGGTCAGCTCACTCTCAGCCTCTGCCAGGTCGAACGGGCCACGGTTGGCCTCTGCGTTGCCGGCAACGAGGAAGATGAGGAAAGCGACGATGGCGGGGATATGACCCTGGATGATGAGCCATTTCCAAGGACCCGTCTGAGCACCGATGATATCACTGAGCTGCATGGAGCCGCAAAGGATCACAGCAGTCACCATACACAGACCGAGGGAGATCTCATAAGAGATCATCTGCACGGCACCACGCATAGCGGAGACTACGGAGTATTTATTGTTTGAACCCCAACCCGAGAGGATCACACCCAGCACGCCGATAGATGAGATAGCCGTCACCATGAACACACCGACATTGAAGTCGAGCACCACGGCACCCTTGTTCCAGGGAAGGAAAGAGAAGGTACCGACGGAAGCGATGATGGTGAGGAACGGAGCGAGGGTGTAGAGGAACTTATCGGAGCGGTCCACACCGAAGATCTCTTTGATGAGCATCTTCAGCACGTCGGCTACGACCTGGAAGATACCCCACTTACCTACACGCATAGGGCCCAAACGACAGCGCAGACCTTACGCTCAAAATAAATCATGAACATGGCGATGAGGGCATAGAGCGTCAGCACGATAAGGCCCACAATCACACATTCTATCAAGACGGCCCAAAAATTGCTCAAGCCACAAGTCTGACGGAGCAAAGCATCGAACCATTTTGTTACTACTGAAAAATCAAACATATCTTAGTAATGTTGAATGTTAAATGTTGAATGTTGAATGACTTGGTTTGTAATGTTGAATGTTAAATGTTCAGTGTTAAATGTTCAGTGTTGAAAGTTCATTCTTCATTTCACATTCTTCAATGAGAGCATTCCACATTTCAAATTAATCATTCATCATTCTTTTTACCTGTCCAGATCAGGGATAACGAAGTCGATGCTTGCACCTGTAGCGATGAGGTCAGCAATTTTCTGTCCGCGAAGCATCTTGTCGAACGCTCCGGCAAGGGTCAGCCCCATCGGGCGCATCTTGACACGGTAAGGGCTCTTGTCGCCACGACTATCGAGATAGACACCGAACTCACCGGCACCACCCTCCACAGAGAACCACCACTGACCCTCAGGAAGTTTGATAATAGGCTTCTGCTTGATATAGAACTCACCCTCGGGGATGTTGTCGATAAGCTGCTCGATGATATCAAGACTCTGATAGATCTCTTTGATATGGATCATATAACGCTCCATAGAGTCGGCACCCGTGCCCGTGATCTCCTTCCACTCCACCTTATCGTAGAGATCGTAAGGATGATTCTTGCGCACGTCGTTGTGCCAGCCGGCAGCACGACCGGCAGGCCCCGTGACACCATAGTTGATGCAGTCCTCAAGGTTCATGTAGCCCACACCCTCGAGACGGTTGTGCGTGATGACATTGTCACCAAAGACATCCAAATATTCCTGAATCATCGGACGGAGATACTTGCAGAGCGTCTTCGTGTTCTGCACGAAGTTAGGATCGATATCATCCTGCAATCCGCCGATACGGTAATAGTTCTGGATCAGCCGTCCGCCAGTGGTCTCCTCCATGACGTTGAGCACATGCTCACGGTCACGCATACAATACAGGAACGCCGTGAGGGCGGAGAGGTCCTGGGCACAGGTACCGAGGAACAACAAGTGGTTGTCGATACGCTGCAGCTCGTCCATGATCGTGCGGATATAACGGATACGGTCGGACAGCTCCACGCCGAGAGCTTCCTCGATGACCCCTACGAGGGCATGGCGATGGTGCATGGCGCAGAGATAGTTCAGACGGTCGGTCAGCGCCAGTGTCTGAGGATAGGTCATGCTCTCCATCATCTTCTCCATGCCACGGTGGATATAACCGAGGTGAGGATAGACATGCTTGATAGTCTCGCCGTTGACTACGGTGCGCAGACGAAGCACACCGTGCGTGGACGGGTGGTTAGGACCGAAGTTGATGACGAAATCATCATCGCCGAGCAGACGATGCTTGGTTTCCGTGAGATGGCCATATTTGTCGAGTCCGTACTCTGTGGTCCAGTCGGTCTCCGGCTCATCGGTCATGGGGAACTGGTTAGCCTCCGGACTCATGTCGAAGTCCTTACGCAGCGGATAACCGGTAAAGTCGTTACGCATGAAGAGACGGCGCATGTCGGGATGACCGAGGAACTTGATGCCGAGGAAATCGAAGACCTCACGCTCAAGCAGGTCAGCATCATGCCACAGACTGATGACAGAAGGCAACACATAGTTGTCACCGTCCACCACCTTGGCAATCTGCTTCACCGAGACACGCTCGTGGCTCTGTGTGTTCTCAAGAATGTAAATGCAGCCGAGACCTTCCTCACCGAAGTCCTCGCCAACGATTGTCACCAGGAAATCGAAATGCTGCTCATTCTTCAACTTCGCCATCTCAGCGGCGAAATTGTCAAATCCGAATTCTTTATTCTCTAATTTCATTTCGACTCCTTAATTATTTATTGACTCTGAATTGTTCACCTTCCTTCTCCAGCTGGTCAAGCTCTCTGCCGAGCGCCTCAACCTCTTCCTTGTTGGGAGAAGCAGAGATGATAATAGGCTTCTTCTCCCCGATCTTCGCCCCCGAGAGGTTCTCGTTGCTGATACCGTGAAGACCACCTAAGCCCATACTCATCGCCTTCTCATCACTGTTCATCTTGTGGTTGGCACCACCGAAGAACTTCTCCACCTTCACCTTACGCTGCAACTGCATCATACCGTAAAGGATTGCTTCAGGACGCGGAGGGCAGCCAGGGATATAAACATCCACAGGCACGATCTGATCGATGCCGCGAACGACGCTGTAGCTCTTCTTGAAAGGACCGCCGGAGATCGTGCAACCACCGACAGCCACGACATACTTAGGCTCAGCCATCTCGTCGTACAGACGTTTGAAGACTGGTGCCATCTTGTTGGTGATCGTGCCGGCGCACATGATGAGGTCTGCCTGACGGGCAGAGTTACGTGTCACCTCGAAACCAAAGCGAGAGAAGTCGTAACGCGCACAGCCCACAGCCATGAACTCAATACCACAGCAGCTTGTACCGAAGGTCAGCGACCACAGCGAGTTGCTGCGACCCCAGTTGATCATCTGGTCAAGCGACCCCAGCACCACGTTCACACCGCCGTCGTTGAGCTCCGAAGCGATGTTCTCCAACGTCTCGTTGTCCTTAAACTCGTTGTAAGGAATACTCTTGATACTCGGTTTTCTTACTTCCATTCCAACGCTCCTTTCCGCCAGGCATAAGCCAAGCCTAAAACCAACACTACGAGGAAGAACCCGATGCTCACGAGAGCCATGCTGCCGAAATCCTTCACCACGACGGCCCAGGGATAGAGGAACACTGTCTCAATGTCGAAAATCAGGAAAAGGATGGCAAAGAGGTAGTAACCGGCATGAAGCGGCATCCAGCTGCTTCCACGCGTGGGAATACCACACTCGAAAGGCTCACCCTTCACCGGATTGTACGACCGAGGGCCTATCAGCTTGGCGATGACATAAGCACCCACCACCAATGTGACAGCCGTCAGCAACACGGTGACTAACAAAGTGAAATTCATAAAGTTTATAACGTTATATTAATTGTAACTGAAGATATATCTTTCATGAGCTAACTGATAGCCGCTGCAAAGGTACTCATTAATTCTCTAACATTATAATATTTTAGGGAAAAAGTGCAACGTAGAGTTTACAACTATAGCACCTTGATGCTCATTTTCTTCTTCAGCCCTTTCGCTTTGTCGCTCACGACAAGCTGAATGGTACCTTTCTTAGTCCCTGCCTTCACCGTGACGACAAGCTTGCCGCTGAAGAGCTTCATCGTGGGTTTCGTGAACGGCTCCAACGAGGTGGCATCGCCATTGCAGACAGCCTGGAAAACGCCTGCGCCATGGACCTCCACATCGATGCGGTCGTCAGCCTGCGGCAGTTCGGTTCCATCCTTATCGACGAGCGACACGGTGATATAAGCAAGGTCATCAACGCCTTTGTGCAGCTCCGTGCGGTCAGCCTTGAGCTTCAGCGCCTTGGCAGCCCCCGCTGTCCTGACCACGGTCTCGGCGGCAGCCTTCCCCTGAGCATCGTAAGCCACGACCTTCAGTTCACCCGGCTCATATTTCACATTCGGCCACATCAGGCGATAGCGCGTGGCATAGTGCTCCGCCTCCTCCGCCTTGGTGGGGTCTTTCCATGAGGCCTGCGCCGGATGCTGCTCCAAGTGGACCGTCAGATCTTTCTTCAACCTGCCCTGCGACTTACCATTGACAAAGAGCTCTGCCTCCGGATAATCGGTATAGACGAAGACCGGCGTGACCTTCCCTTCGCGGCCAGGCCACGTCCAGTGAGGAAGGACATGCAGCGTATGAGACGTCTTGTTCCACACGGAACGGTAGAGGTAATAGCGGTCTTTGGGAAGACCCGCGAGATCCATGATGCCGAAATAAGAGCTGCGGCTCGGCCAATATTCATCGTAGGGAGTAGGCTCACCGAGGTAATCGTAGCCCGTCCACACAAACTGTCCGATGGTGTAAGGCTTGTCCTCCATCGCCATGAAATCCTGCTCGGGGAGGTTGCTCCACGCGCACCACTCCACGTCGTAGCTCGAGCACTGCCCGTCCTTGTCCTCCGGTGCCACGCCCCACTTGACGGGGAACTTATACACACCACGGCTGCTCACCGTAGAGGCGGTCTCCGAACCCAAGAGGAAGCCTTGCGGCAACTGCTTGATGTTACGATCGTATTTATACACACGGTAGTTGAAGCCGGGGATATCCATCACCTGGGCGAAGCCCGACTTCAAGGCATCCTCTGCCCTGTCCATGCCCTGGGTCACAGGGCGTGTGGGGTCGAGCTTATGGCAGAGGTTCTGCAAGTGTTCGGCAATCACCCGCCCCTCATAGCTCCACTGCTCCGGGATCTCATTGCCGATGCTCCACATGACGACGGAGGGATGGTTACGGTTCGCCTCCACGAGTGCCGTGATATCCTTGTCGCTCCAGGTCTTGAAGAACCGTGCGTAGCCATTCTTGCATTTCGGGTAGATCCACATATCGAAGCTCTCCGCCATGACCATCATGCCGAGGGAGTCGCACACCTCCATCTGCATCTGCGAGGGGAGGTTGTGCGAGGTACGGATGGCATCGCAGCCCATCTCCTTCAGCTGCTTTATCTGTCGGATAATAGCCGCTTTGTTCACGGCAGCGCCGAGCGGACCGAGGTCATGGTGGAGGCAGACACCCCGGAGCTTGCGACTCACACCGTTGAGCCGGAAGCCATGGATGGAGTCAGCCTTAACGGTCCGAATGCCAAAGCGCATGGAGAGATTGTCCAGTGCTTTCCCATCACGATCCGCCAACGTCAGTTTCAGCGTATAGAGGTTCGGAGTCTCCGGTGTCCACCATTTGGGGTCCTTGACGACGAAGCCACCGTTGAAAGAAGAACCTTCCACGAATAAAGAGTCATGAATGCGCTCCTTTCCCGTTCCATTGTCTACGACGGTCATCAGCAGTTGTCCATGGAAATTCTTCGGTGCTCCCACAAGCGTGGTTCCGAACGTCATCACCGCCTTGTCACGGGTGCCCCGCCGCGTCCTGACATAAGTCTTCCACGAATCAAGGTGTGTCTTGTCCGTCGTGACCAGACTCACGGGGCGGTAGAGACCAGCTCCCGGATACCAGCGGCTGCTCTCCTCCATGTTGTGGAGCGATACGTCGACGCGGTTGTTGCCCTTTATTATATAAGGTGTAATGTCGACCTCGAAAGGCGTGTAGCCGTAAGCCCATTGGCCTGCCAGCCTGCCGTTGACATAAACCATCGGCTCCGCCATCGCCCCGTCGAAACAAAGCTCCACATGCCGGTCCTCCACATTATTTATATATATAGAAGTCGTGTAATAGCCTTTCCCTATCCACGGCAGCGCTCCGGAACGTCCACTCTTCTCTGTCTTCTGCTTCTCACCATTCTGCGCGATAGCCACCATCTGCAGATCCCATTTCTTGTCAAAAGGGCCGCTGATCGCCCAGTCGTGCGGTACCGTCACCGACTGCCAGTGGATACTGTCGCGAGAAAACTGCCAGTGCTTGAGATTAATGACGGTACGGTTTCCCGCTGAAATCATCAGCGGAAGGAAGAGAAGAAGAGAAAGAAAACTATTGCGCATAATCAGATTATTAGTGGTTTAATTAAGGGTGCGACCGCTGTACCAACATCCGACACTCTTAATAACGTTTTCGTCTGCAAAAATAATGGAAATAAATGAATTTTCAAAGAATTTTCAATTTTCTTCGTCAATAATTTTGTAGTTTCATAAAAAGACCGTATCTTTGCTCTCGTTATCCTGAAAACAATCTTTTTACCTGAAAAGGACTGATACCTATTGAAGATTTGGAGCGGTGGCCTGTGAAGGTAATCGCTTTTTTATGTCCATGCGTTATGAAATAATTCCTGATGTTCACCCAATCACCAGTTTACGTTTTGTTTCCATCTCAATGGGCTGAAACATTGCTATCCCGTTCCTGTCATCGTGACACAACTGAAGCTAGATCGTGACACAACTGAGGCAAGATCGTGACACAACTCTGAGGCAAGATCGTGACACAACTGAGGCAAGATCGTGACACAACTGAGGCAAGATCGTGACACAACTGAGGCAAGATCGTGACACAACTGAGGCAAGACTCAAAAAATTGGGCGAATAATTACCTTGGAAGTAAAAATGAAGAGGGAAGAAAGAGGTGGAAAGAGGTAAAGAAGGTAAGAGATGAATGAACTAAAGGAGACCTCACTGCTTCATTCCCAACTCCAGACCATACCTCCCATTCTTAAACGAAATATGCATATCGCTCCAAGGCTTAGTGGATATCTCGTGAAGATAAAGCGCCACCCACCCCATGGTCATGCGCAGGTTCATCTCAACACATGGGTGCACGCAAAGCGAATCGCCCGTGTTGAC
This sequence comes from uncultured Prevotella sp., assembly GCA_900315955.1. GTDB lineage: Bacteria > Bacteroidota > Bacteroidia > Bacteroidales > Bacteroidaceae > Prevotella. The sequence continues at coordinate 6,869 of ONBC01000037.1, read as the reverse complement.
AATCATCATATCTACACCTAAATAACCACAGTAGACGTTGCTGATGGAAGTCAGGAGAAGCTCTTGGATCTTTTGTTTTACGTCGTCGAGGATGCTGAGGTTCAGATACTGACCCATTTTCTCCCTCTTCTCCTCCTCGTCCGCAAGAAGATTGCCCGTATAGGCACCCTTGAGTGTCTTGAAGAGCGACAAACCACAATAGCGCACGTTGCCTTTTCCATCACAATGCCACTCCATGCCGAAATCCATCACCTTATTATAATAAGGCTCCATAAGGATTGCTCCCTGACGGTTGATGACATGTTCTACCCACCCTTGGAGCTGCGGGGTAAAGCCAAAGGTCGACGCCGCGCCGTCGGTGCCGTCGGAGACATAGCGCACGCCGCGGCCACTGCTGCTCCAAGGAGCCTTGAGCACGATATGATGGCGCACGGAGAGGAAACGGCGCACCTCGGAGAGCGTGCGGCCCGTCTCTGCCTCACCGACGGTGCCTTGAACCTTCCGCAGTGGACGGAGAAGATGCTCAGCGGCCCAGGAGCGGTGGCTCGTCTGGCGGACGAAGTTGAGATAGCTGTCGTCAGGAAGACTCTGCGCAGGGGCACCGAGGCGCAGAAACTCGCCGCGGACAGCGCGGTCCCATCCCCACGGCTGTAGGGAGAAGGACGGGTCGCTGACGAGCTGAGGCAGCTCATCGGGAGTTACGAAAGAGCCTTTCAGCGGAAGTCCTAACTTGCCGAAAGCGTACTCGGCTGCAGAACGATCCTCTACGAGCACGCCCTCGCCCTCGCCCGCCCAGAGAGCAGGAAGAAAACCAAGGTCATGACGCAGCTCGCGGCCTGCGTGCGGAGCAGTGAAATTATCGAGATTGGAAGCAAGCGCAAGGTCATGCTCCGGATTAAAAACGTGTATTCGCATAATCTATTTTTGCAAAGATAGGAAGAAAGATTTAGTCCTCAAAAATGGGAAAGAAGAAAGAAGTTGAGCTTAGCATTAAAAAACTCTAAAAGGTAAAACTATTGCAACTCTGACTTTGCAAAACTAAAATAAATTGGTATCTTTGCAGCGGAAACATAAAGTAACAAAAAGAAAAGTCATAGCACATTTATGGAGTTGATGGAATCATTCTTTCGCACGCATACCTATCTCGTCGAGCATACGAACGCAGCGGTGCGTCGTGGGCTGATGGATGATATCAACTGGGACGACCGGCTGATAGGCATCAAGGGTACGCGGGGCGTAGGAAAGACGACCTTCCTGCTCGAGTACGCCAAAGAGAAGTTCGGCAAGGATGACCGTCAATGCCTGTATGTCAACATGAACAACTTCTACTTTCAGGGCAACGGCATCGCCGACTTTGCGGGTGAGTTTGTCAAACAAGGCGGGAGGGTACTCCTCCTCGACCAGATCTTCAAGCAGCCCAACTGGAGCCAGGAGCTGCGGCGCTGCTACGACCTCTATCCACAGCTGAAGATTGTCTTCACAGGATCGAGCGTCATGCGTCTCAAGACCGACTACCCCGCCGTGAGAGACATCCTGAAGTTCTATTATCTTCGCGGATTCTCTTTCCGCGAGTTTCTCAACCTCGAAGCGGGCACTAAATTTGAGCCTGTCACGCTTGACGAGATTCTCAACAACCACGAGCATCTCACGCGGAAAGTGCTGACAATGGTCAGTCCCGCAAAGTATTTCGACGACTATCTTCACCACGGCTTCTACCCTTTTTTCTTAGAGAACCGCAACTTCTCTGAGAATCTGCTCAAAACCATGAACATGATGACAGAGGTCGACATTCTCCTCATCAAGCAGATAGAGCTGAAGTATCTCACGAAGATCAAGAAGCTCTTCTACCTCATAGCCAAGGAAGGTCCTGTAGCGCCCAACGTCAGCCAGCTCGCCCAGCAGGTCAACACGAGCCGCGCCACGGTGATGAACTATATCAAATATCTTGCCGATGCCCGGCTGCTGAACATGATCTACGAACCGGGCGACGACTTTCCCAAGAAGCCGGCAAAGGTGATCATGCAAAACCCCAATCTGCTCTACGCCATCTACCCCATCGAGGTAGAGCAACAGGAGCTCATGGAGACTTTCTTCGCCAACACGATGTGGAAAGACCATATCGTCAATCAAGGCGACAAGCCTCACACTTACTTCATTGACGGTGAGAAGCGCTTTAAGGTAGTTGATGCCAAGGCCAAGGCCAAGACACGCTACAACAAGAACACATTCTACGCCCGCTACAACACAGAAATAGGGCACGACAACCAACTGCCTCTGTGGCTGCTCGGGTTCCTGTACTAAGACTTCAGCCCGACTTGCAAAGAGCAGAGATACCAAGACAAATAAGCAAGACGCGTGTTGGCGTGACAATGCAAGCCATTAACACTCAACACCCATCACTGAACAACGATATAATAATACAACAACATTAATTTCTATTTTCACAAAAAATGGCAAAAGAAAAGAAATTTGTGACGGTTGACGGTAATACCGCCGCCGCTCATGTGAGCTACATGTTCACAGAGGTTGCTGCCATCTATCCTATCACCCCGTCCTCTCCGATGGCAGAGCACGTGGATGAGTGGGCAGCTAAAGGGCGCAAGAACCTCTTTGGTCAGACGGTCTCCGTCCAGGAGATGGAGTCTGAGGGTGGCGCCGCCGGTGCCGTCCACGGCAGTCTTCAGGCCGGTGCACTGACAAGCACCTACACAGCATCGCAGGGTCTGCTGCTGATGATCCCTAACATGTACAAGATCGCAGGTGAGCTGCTGCCGTGCGTGTTCAATGTTTCTGCACGTACGCTGGCTTCCCACTCTCTCTGTATCTTCGGTGACCATCAGGATGTCATGGCTTGCCGCCAGACGGGCTTCGCCATGTTCTGCGCAGGCTCCGTACAGGAGGTGATGGATCTCTCCGCAGTGCCTTATCTCTCTACACTTGAGAGCTCTGTACCTTTCATCAACTTCTTCGACGGTTTCCGTACTTCTCACGAGTACCACAAGGTTGAGGAGATGGATATGGAGGATATCCGCCCGCTCGTCAACCCCGAGTGGATCAAGCGTTTCCGCGACCGTGCCATGAGCCCTGAGCGCCCTGACACACGCGGTACTGCCGAGAACCCGGACACATTCTTCACACACCGTGAGGCTTGCAATGCTTACTATGACAAGGTGCCTGAGATCGTGGAGAAGCACCTCGCTGAGATCTCTAAGATCACTGGCCGCGAGTATCACCTCTTCAACTACTATGGCGCCCCCGATGCCGAACATGTCATCGTGCTCATGGGTTCAGCTACAGAGGCTGCACGCGAGGCTATCGACTACCTGACAAAGCAGGGCAAGAAAGTCGGTATGGTGGCTGTACATCTCTATCGTCCGTTCAGCGTCGAGGCTATCCGCAAGGCGTTGCCTGAGACGGTGAAGCGCATCGCTGTCCTCGACCGCACCAAGGAGCCCGGAGCTGAGGGTGAGCCGCTGTATCTCGATGTCAAGAGCGCGCTCTATGAGGATCCACGCAAGCCGATGATCGTCGGCGGTCGCTATGGCCTCGGTTCAAGAGACATCACACCGGCCATGATCATCTCCGTCTACGACAACCTCAACCTCGCATTGCCGAAGAATCACTTCACTGTGGGTATCGTCGACGACGTGACATTCACTTCTCTGCCAGAGGTTCCAGAGATTCCTATGGGCGGCGAAGGCCTCTTCGAGGCTAAGTTCTATGGTCTCGGATCAGACGGTACAGTGGGTGCCAACAAGAACTCTGTGCAGATCATTGGTAACAACACCGACAAGTACTGTCAGGCTTACTTCTCTTACGATTCTAAGAAGTCGGGTGGCTTCACCTGCTCGCACCTCCGTTTCGGCGACGAGCCTATCCACTCTACGTATCAGGTGTTCACGCCTAACTTTGTGGCCTGCCACGTTCAGGCTTACCTGCACATGTACGACGTGACACGTGGTCTGCGCGACAACGGTACGTTCCTGCTTAACACCATCTTCGACGGTGAGGAGCTCGTCAACTTCATCCCGAACAAGGTGAAGAAGTATTTCGCTAAGCATAATATCAAGGTTTACTATATCAACGCTACGAAGATCGGTCAGGAGATCGGCCTGGGCAACCGCACCAACACCATCCTGCAGTCGGCTTTCTTCCGCATCACAAAGGTCATTCCTATCGACCTCGCCGTGGAACAGATGAAGAAGTTCATCGTGAAGTCGTACGGCAAGAAGGGTCAGGATGTCGTCGACAAGAACTATGCTGCCGTAGACCGCGGCGGTGAGTACAAGGAGCTGACCGTTGATCCCGCATGGGCCAACCTGCCGGACGACGCTGCTAAGGAGGATGACGCTCCCGCATTCGTCAAGGAGATCGTGCGCCCGATGAACGCACAGTCGGGTGATCTGCTGAAGGTGTCCGACTTCGTAAAGTACGACACTACGGACGGCCGCTGGGAGATTGGCACGGCAGCTTACGACAAGCGCGGCGTGGAGGCTTTTGTTCCTGATTGGAACTCTGACAACTGTATCCAGTGCAACAAGTGCGCTTATGTTTGTCCTCACGCTTGTATCCGCCCGTTCGTCATGGACGATCAGGAAGTTGCCGGCTTCGACGGCAAGAGCATAGACGTGCTCGCTCCGAAGGCTCTCAAGGGTATGCACTTCCGCATTGAGACTTCTGTCCTCGATTGCCTCGGCTGCGGCAACTGTGCCGATGTATGCCCGGGTAAGAAGGGTGAGAAGGCTTTGAAGATGGTGCCGTTCAACGTGGACGCTCCGGAAATGAAGAAAGAGGCTGCCAACTGGGAGTACCTCGTGAAGAACGTCAAGTCGAAGCAGGATCTCGTCGACATCAAGCAGAGCCCGAAGAACTCACAGTTCGCTACTCCGCTCTTCGAGTTCTCCGGCGCTTGCTCCGGCTGCGGTGAGACTCCTTACGTGAAGCTCATCTCTCAGCTCTTCGGTGACCGTGAGATGATCGCCAACGCTACAGGTTGCTCGTCTATCTACTCGGCTTCTGTTCCTTCCACTCCTTACTGCACAAACGAGAAGGGGCAGGGTCCTGCCTTCAACAACTCTCTGTTCGAGGACTTCTGCGAGTTCGGTCTGGGTATGGCACTCGCCAACAAGAAGATGAAGCAGCGTATCACACTCCTGCTCCAGCATAAGATCGACAGCGAGCATACTGCAGACGACTTCAAGCAGGCTGCTCAGCAGTGGATCGACAACCAGAACGATGCCGACGGCTCAAAGGCTGCCGCTGCCGTACTGAAACCGCTTATCGAGCGTGATGCCGCTGCCGGATGCGACTGCGCTAAGGAGCTCAAGACCCTCGACCACTACCTCGTGAAGCGCTCGCAGTGGATTATCGGTGGTGACGGTGCTTCTTACGATATCGGTTACGGTGGTCTCGACCACGTGCTCGCTCAGGGCCAGGATGTGAATATCCTCGTGCTCGATACTGAGGTGTACTCCAACACCGGTGGCCAGAGCTCTAAGTCTACTCCTTTAGGCGCTATCGCTCAGTTCGCTGCCAGCGGTAAGCGCGTGAGCAAGAAGGATTTAGGCCTGATGGAGACGACCTACGGCTACATCTATGTGGCCCAGATCGCAATGGGAGCCGACAACGCTCAGTGCCTGAAAGCTATCCGCGAAGCAGAGGCTTATCCAGGTCCGTCACTTATCATCGCTTATGCTCCGTGTATCAACCACGGTATCAAGGGTACTAAGGAAGAGAAGCGTAGCATGGGTCGCTCACAGCGTGAGGAGCAGCTCGCCGTGGAGTGCGGCTACTGGCACCTGTGGCGCTACAATCCAGAGCTCGCTGAGCAGGGCAAGAACCCGTTCTCGCTCGACTCTAAGGCTCCGAAGTGGGATGAGTTCCAGAACTATCTCGCCGGTGAGGTCCGCTTCTCTTCGCTGAAGAAGGCTCGTCCGGAAGAGGCTCAGGAGCTCTTCGATGAGACGGAGAAGAGCGCTAAGCGCCGTTACCAGTCGTACGTCCGCAAGGCAGCTGAGGACTGGAGCGAAGTGATCTAACGCACTGTCCGGTAGTATTATAATATAGTGCCCGCATCGTGGTCGCAGCCATGATGCGGGCGTTTTTTGTAAAAACCTCTTTGAATATTTGGTGGAACGATAAAATATTCGTACCTTTGCAACCGCAAATCAGAAATGGTGCGTTGTCCGAACGGTTAGGTACTGGTCTGCAAAACCACTCAAGGCGGTTCGACTCCGCCACGCACCTCAGAGTAAATTAAAAGGGCGACCATAAAAGGCCGCCCTTTTTCTTAGCTATGACCGATTATCATCATCATCTGTCACCAATGGCAAGGCAAAAACAAAGCCCATGAACGGGAATCACCTGACTTCGTCAATGCGTCACCCAAATTTAATCCGTTCGGCAGTCTATTCTGCCCCAACCCCATGAAACCCATGCTATGATGCAAGTCGATTCCCGCAGCGGCGTATATATTTTCTCGCGGAGCCGCGGAGATAATCGAGCCATGGAGTTATTGATCCACGGAGTTTATTGAGCCACGGAGTTATTGCTTCTGAGAATTAGAGAATGCGGAGAATCCTTCGGGCTTGGGAGAAGTTCACAGAGATGAACCAACACTGTTCTCGCAGTATATCTCCTCATACGCTCCACGTACGCTTCACATACGCTTCACATAGACCGAAGGTCTCTCTGCGTTCTCCTCATAAGGCCGAAGGCCGCTCTCAACCTCGGAGTTCTTGTCACAACCTGCCAGCCTCGGCTGAATGCTTCATAACCCCAGTCTAAACGAGCGAAGCGAGTGCAGACTGGGGTGTGTTGATGACAGCAAGACTGGCTGAGGACGTGCCTCGGAGAGGCACAATGCGCGA
>ONBC01000018.1 GCA_900315955.1 uncultured Prevotella sp. | reverse complement strand
TGTACGGCTGCAATATTATCATTATCTCCTTGACGAATACAATACTATAGCGCCCGTGAAGACTTCAGAGTTGAGTCTTCGCTATGGTCGTGCCGCTCTACATGGCGACTGGCGACCGCTCATCGAGTTTATCTGCAAGGCTTACCACGACACCACGGCGGTACGGCAGCTCATCGAGGGTGAGCGCAACCTGCAGGGCTTCATGAACGCTTACCTGACGCTGACCAACTATTATCAAGTGGCTCCGGAGATGGAGTTCTCCCATGGCTATTGCGACTTCTTCCTTCTGCCCAACTACCTCACTTATCCGATGGTGGCCCACAGCTATATCCTTGAGCTGAAATATCTCAAGACCGATGCCACCGAAGCAGAAGCTGCGAAACAATGGGAAGAAGCTGTTGAACAGATAAAAGGTTATGCTGCCGACAAAAAGCTGCGGAGCATGCTCCACGGCACACAACTCCACGCCATCGTGATACAGATCAAAGGCTACGACCTCGTGAGGTTTGACGAGGTACCGACTTAATACGTTCTCATCCTTCTTATTTTTTCCTTCAGATAAGCTTTGAGACCCGCATCCTCCAAAACTTCAATGTGGTCGTAAAGCCCAAGAATGAAACGACCGATACCCTCATAGTTGGCGATGTCCGTATCAAAAAACCAATGGATTTGGTCATCATACTGATAGAGATACTTTTCTGCATGCGGGTACTCCTCCTTCATAAAATTGTAAGCAGAGACATCAAAAAGGAGCCGGATATGATGGCGCACCTCCCCACTATAGAGAAACATATCCGTGAAAGCATCCTTATGCTTATCGGCATAGATCCACGGTTTGTTCAGCACCTCAACAGTTTTGATACGCGAGAGCTTATAGGTCTTGTTCTTCTCCGACGACGGTTCATAGGCGCGAATGTCCGCTCCGTCGCCTAAGAACATGAACGGCTCCACATAACGGTCTTTCACCGACAAACTGTTGGAGGAAGCATAATCGTGCAAAATAACGCTCTTATGCTGCTCTATGGCTCTCTTGAGCAACTGGAAGTTTTTATAAGGTTCAAAACTCTTCTTATCCTTAGGACGCAAATAGAGATGATAATAACGCTGAAACTTCGCTAAGATGCCACCGACCATAGGATCCTCTGTGTTCTGCCTCAGCAAAAGCCGATAAAGATAATTCACTTGGTCAGCATTGAAGTTGACCGCCTCACGTATGTTCTGAAAGAAGGGAGAGTCGGCATCGATATTATAGCCTCCATATTGGTGATTGACGATAAAACCATACTCGCCCAATGCCTTCAGGACATAATAGGCATTGCGCGTGCTTGTACCGAGGATCTCAGCAACGGCTGTGGCAGGAAGGCTCTCGTCACCGGCTATGGCCTTGATGACATCGAGCCAATGAAAGAAGGATTTAGTAGAATCGTTTGACATATTGCACGGACCCTATTACACAAACCATCTCACTCAAACTTTAATTCGAGCTGACGGTCTCCGTAGAGGTTAAAACTCTTGCGATGATAATTCGTGACGCCATACTCCGCAATGGCGGCGCGGTGCTCCTTTGTGGGGTAGCCCTTGTTCTTCCGCCAGTCGTACATAGGAAACTCCTCGTCCAACCGGTTCATATAATCGTCACGATACGTCTTGGCAAGGATAGAGGCAGCAGCAATGGCCTGGTATTTGGCATCGCCATGGACAATGCAAGAGAAAGGAAGTGAAGAGGGAAGATGGATAAGTGAAGAATCAACTTGTTGGCAAGAGGCACCTGCGGTTCTCTGAAGCCAGGACGGCCAAAAACCACCATGGGGAAGCCTCGGCTGGGCATCGAAACGATTGCCGTCGATGATAAGGGCTTCGGGCCAGACACTAAGCTGCGCCAGGGCACGGTGCATGGCAAGAAAAGAAGCATGGAGGATATTTACTTCATCGATCTCCTCCGGTGTCACGATACCTACAGCCCATGCCAGCGCATCGTGCTGGATCTGCTCACGCAAGGCATAACGCTTCTTCTCCGACAACTTCTTAGAGTCGTTCAATGCCGGGTTGTCGTAGTCGGGTGGCAGGATGACGGCAGCAGCATAGACGCTGCCAGCGAGGCAGCCACGCCCCGCCTCATCGCATCCTGCCTCCACTACCCCATCGTAATAATGGGGCAACAACTTTTCTTTTTCACGCATCCCTCAGATTGTCAAAGTCGTTACGATGGAATATCTGACTCATGCTTCAGAACATCTTACTGACGCGTTCTATGCCTTCTGCTAACCGGTCGATCTCTTCCTTCGTATTGTAGAGCGCGAAAGAGGCACGGACGGTGCCGAGGACACCTAAGCGATCCATCAGAGGCTGGGCACAATGATGACCTGTGCGGACAGCAATGCCGAGCTGGTCGAGCAACGTTCCCATATCCATGTGATGGATGTTTCCGACATTGAAACTAACGACTGCGTCGTGACACGGAGGCGTGAGAAGAGAAGGCTGAAGGGATGTCGGACCATAAATATGCATACCGTCGATCTTCGAAAGACGCTGGATGGCATAGGCGGTCAACTCCTGCTCATGTTTTTCGATATTGTCCATGCCGAGCTGCTCCATGTAGTTGATAGCCACCGCAAGCCCATGAGAAGCGATGTAGTCGGGAGTGCCCGCCTCAAACTTCAAAGGCGGCTTCTCAAACGTCGTCTTCTCAAAGCTGACATGCTCGATCATCTCACCGCCCCCCTGATACGGCGGCAACTTCTCAAGCCATTCTTCCTTGCCGTAGAGCACCCCGATGCCTGTAGGACCGTACATCTTATGCCCACTGCACACAAAGAAGTCGCAGTCGAGTTGCTGCACGTCTACCTTCATGTGCGGAGCACTCTGTGCCCCATCTACCATGCAAGGCACGTCATGCTCATGCGCGGTCCTAATGATATCCGACACGGGATTGATCGTACCTAAGACATTGCTGACCTGTGTGACACTGACGAGCTTTGTTTTCTCATTGAACAATTTTTTATAAGCCTCAAGGTCGAGGATGCCGTCGTCACTCATGGGGATGACACGCAGCTTGATGCCTTTACGTTGTGCAGCCAACTGCCAGGGCACGATATTGGAATGATGCTCCATGACAGAGACGATCACTTCATCGCCCGGCTGCATCATCGCCTCACTGAACGTGGCAGCGATGAGGTTCAGCCCTTCTGTGGTGCCCCGGGTGAAAACTATCTCCGTCGTGCTCTTGGCATTGAGGAACCGGCGGACCGTCTCACGCGCCTGCTCATGCAGCTCCGTGGCTTTCACACTGAGGTAGTGCACCCCACGGTGCACATTGGCGTTCGCATTGAGATACTCCTCACGCATGGCGTCGAGCACGCACAGCGGCTTCTGTGTCGTTGCGGCATTGTCGAGATAAACCAAAGGCTTATCATGAACCTTACGGCTCAATATAGGGAAGTCCTCCCCCACCTTATCTATATCGTACATCATCTATTTATTATCGAAGTCAGGAAGTCCGGACTTCCAAACTTCAGAACTTCCAAACTTCAGAACTTCCAAACTTCCAAACTAAGAATTATTACTTGCAAATCTGGCAGTTGCTGCACCTGCCGAGCTCACCGCGGAAACGTTTCTCCACCAACTGATGCAGACGGTCACGCAATGGCTCCAACTTAATCCGGTCGATGACCTCACCAATGAAGGCGAACTCCAACAACAGCTTGGCCTCGTGCTCATCGATGCCCCGCTGCTGCATATAGAACATAGCCGCATCGTTGAGCTGTCCCACTGTCGAGCCGTGCGAGCATTTCACGTCGTCGGCGTAGATCTCCAGCATCGGCTGGGTGAACATACGGGCCTGCTTGGTCATGACGAGGTTCTGATTACGTTCGTCCGACTCCGTCTTCTGTGAGCCATGACGAACGAGCACCCTTCCGGCGAACGCTCCGACAGCCTTGTCGTCCAACACATACTTATAGAGTTCGTGCGAGACGCAGTGACCCACCTGATGGTCGATGAGCGTATTGTTGTCTACATGCTGGCTCTTGTCTGCGATGACACAGCCGTTGCACCAGCATTCGGCTCCCTCGCCTTTGAACACGAGGTCGAGTTTGTTGCGCGTGATACCGTTCTGCAACGTGATGACATTGTGGTTGAGCCGGCTGTTAGCCTGCTGGTCGACATAGACATTGCTCACGCGTGTGTTCTTTTCATGCGTCTCCTCTAGACAGTAAAGATCCAGACTGGCGTTCTCTCCCACATAAGCCTCAATGACCTGTGTGCCGAGGAAATGACGGTCGTCAGCGGAGTCGTCGCAGAAGAGCAGCTTAGCTTCAGCTCCCTCGTCCATGACGATAAGCACGCGACGGTTCACCATGAGGTCGACATCGGAGCGGAGGATATTCACCACTTGGATACTGCGGTCCACCTTCACGTTCTTCGCTACATGGATGAAGAGTCCGTCCTGAGCTAACATCGTATTCAATGCGGTGACAGCATCCTCCGAGGTCTTGGCGATCTTGCCATAATATTTTGCGATCGTCTCGGGATCTTTCTCCGAGGCATCCTTCAGGCTCATCACCCCCACGCCTTCCGGCAGTCCTACTTTCGGCAATGCCTTTTTATAGAAGGAGTCGTTGACGACGAAATAGAGCGATGTCGAAAGGTTCGGCACGTCACAACTGAAGACGCTGTAGGGATTGATGGGAAACTCCACCCGGTTGACATTGACACCGTAATCGGGCTCAAACAGCTTATCCATGTCGGTATACTTATACCGCTCTACCTTTCGTGAGGGGAACCCCTGCCGCTTGAAGTCCTCGAAAGCAGTCTCACGAATCTCGTTCATCACAGCCGAGGAGTGAGCATTGATCATCGCTCTCGACTGCTCATAAAGATCTATATATTGTTTTTCACTTGCCATAATACTTCCTAATTCTTCCCGTATTTTTCATCCGCTTCTTCCTTGATCCAGTCGTAGCCCCGCTTCTCAATCTCTTTAGCGAGTTCCGGTCCTTCGGTGCGTACGATACGGCCGTTATAAAGCACATGGACGACCTGCGGCTTGATCATGTCGAGCAGACGCTCATAGTGGGTAATGACGATAATCGACTTCTTCGGCGTGAAGAGTTTGTTGACTCCTTCTGCCACGATGCGCATGGCATCGACATCGAGACCGGAGTCGGTCTCATCGAGGATAGAGAGCTTCGGGTCGAGCATGGCCATCTGGAAGATCTCGTTGCGCTTCTTCTCACCGCCCGAGAAGCCTTCGTTGACACTGCGGCGCGAGAGCTTCGGATCGAGCTCCACCAGTTCACGCTTCTCCTTCATGAGTTTCATGAACTCGGGTGCTTTCAACGGCTCCTTCCCCTCATACTCACGCTTGGCGTTGACGGCAGCCTTCATGAAGTTGACCATCGACACCCCCGGAATCTCTACGGGGTATTGGAACGAGAGGAACAAGCCTTCGCGTGCACGGTCTTCCGGTTTCATGGCCAGGAGATCCTTGCCGTTGAACAAAGCCGTGCCTTCCGTGACCGTGTACAGAGGGTTACCCGTCAGTACAGCAGAGAGCGTTGACTTACCTGATCCGTTAGGACCCATGATAGCGTGTATCTCGCCATCCTTGACCGTGAGGTTGATACCTTTTAATATCTCTTTGCCTGCAATAGAGGCATGTAAATTCTTTACTTCTAACATAACTTTTTCTTAGTTAGGAGTTAGGAGATAGGAGTTAGGAGTTGTTCCTGCTCACCACCTTCCGCTCCCTTGTTTATTTCTTTTAGTTAGGAGATAGGAGTTAGGAGTTGTTCCTGCTCACCATCTTCCGCTCCCTTTTCATTTATTATTATCGTTTTCTCTTGTTTTTTTTGTTATAGAGTTAAAGAGCTTTTTGAGCTCTAAACAATCATCATATAAAGACTTCCAACATCAAACTCCTAATTCCTAATTCCTCACTCCTCACTCTTAACTCTTAACTCCTTATTATCCCACCGTTCCTTCGAGTGAGACGCTGAGGAGTTTCTGAGCCTCCACGGCAAACTCCATGGGGAGTTTGTTGAGCACCTCCTTGGCATAGCCGTTGACAATGAGTCCTACGGCATCTTCCATAGGGATACCACGCTGGTTGCAGTAGAAAAGCTGATCCTCACTGATTTTAGAGGTCGTAGCCTCATGCTCAACGACCGCCGTGTCGTTATGGATATCCATGTAAGGGAAGGTGTGGGCACCACAGTCGGAACCGAGGAGAAGGGAGTCGCAGGAAGAGTAGTTGCGGGCGTTGTCAGCATTGGCAGTAGCACGGACGAGACCGCGGTAACTGTTCTGCGAATGTCCGGCGGAGATACCTTTCGAGATGATCGTCGACTTGGTGTTCTTACCGATATGGATCATCTTCGTACCCGTATCGGCCTCCTGATAATGATTCGTCACAGCGACACTGTAGAACTCAGCCTGCGAGTTGTCGCCACGGAGCACACAGGAAGGATATTTCCACGTGATAGCCGAACCTGTCTCCACCTGGGTCCACGACAGCTTGGAGTTGACGCCACGACACTCGCCGCGCTTCGTCACAAGGTTCAGCACGCCACCTTTTCCGTGCTCATCGCCCGGATACCAGTTTTGCACCGTAGAGTATTTCACTTCGGCGTTATTCATCACGACGATCTCCACGACAGCGGCGTGCAACTGGTTCTCGTCGTACATCGGAGCGGTGCACCCTTCAAGATAAGAGACGTAAGCGTCGTCGTCCGCCACGATAAGCGTCCGCTCAAACTGGCCGGTATTGCGGGCGTTGATGCGGAAGTAACTGCTCAGCTCCATCGGGCAGCGCACCCCTTTGGGAATATATACGAACGTACCGTCACTGAACACAGCCGAGTTCAGAGCGGCAGAGAAATTGTCACGATAAGGCACGACACTGCCCAGATACTGCTTCACGAGGTCGGGATGCTCTCTCACAGCCTCACCGATAGACATGAAGATGATGCCTTTCTCAGCCAACTGTTTCTTGAACGTCGTCTTCACGGACACGGAGTCCATGACGGCATCCACAGCGGTGCCACTCAGCGCGAGGCGCTCCTCCAAAGGGATGCCGAGCTTGTCGAAGGTTTTCTCCAGTTCCGGGTCGATCTCCTTATTCTTGGGCTTCTTCGCCAACGGGTCGGCATAATAGGATATCGCCTGGAAGTCGATAGGCGGGACGTGAACGTGCCCCCACGTGGGAACGGGCAGGGTCTTCCAATAACGGTACGCCTTCAGGCGGAAGTCGAGCAGCCACGCAGGCTCCCCTTTCTTCTTGGAAATGAGCCTTACCACATCCTCATTGAGACCTTTAGGGATAACCTCGGTGTGAACATCCGTGGTGAAGCCGTATTCATATTTCTGGTTGGCAACCTCCTTGACGAAGTCGTTGCTTTCCTTCTTGAGTTTTATCTCCATATAAAAACTATAATATTAAGAGATGTATAATTAATACAAGGTGACACGAACAAAAGCCGTGCCACCTCTATCATGAATCACAAATGTTACCTTTCAAGATAACGAAATGTGCAAACTTGACTGCTACGAAGGCGGTACAAGCTTTAAAGTTTCTGTTCTACCTCTATCTCGGTGAAGGTCTCGATGACGTCGCCAACCTGGATGTCGTTGTAGTTGACGAGCGAGATACCGCACTCAAGTCCTGTTGCCACTTCCTTCACGTCATCCTTGTAACGCTTCAGGGCAGCGATAGGTGCGGTATGCACCACGATTCCGTCGCGTACGACATGTGCCTTATCCTTGGAGTGTACCTTGCCCTCGGTCACGAGACCACCGGCGATCGTACCGACCTTGGATATCTTGAACACCTGCTTGACCTCCACTTCGGCGGTGACGACCTCCTTCTTCACCTTGTCGAGCATGCCGACCATGGCAGCCTTGATATCGTCGATAGCGTCGTAGATGATCGAATAGGTATTGATCTCTACCCCCTCACGGTCAGCGAGCTTACGTGCATCGGCCGAAGGACGAACCTGGAAACCGACGATGATGGCATCGGAAGCCGAGGCAAGCATGACGTCGTTCTCGGAGATCTGACCGACGGCCTTGCTGATGACGTTGACCTGCACCTTCTCCGTAGAGAGTTTGAGGAACGAGTCGGACAGCGCCTCGATCGAACCGTCGGTGTCACCCTTGACGATGATGTTAAGTTCATGGAACTCACCGCGCGCGATACGATGGGAGATGTCGCCGAGCGTCAGACGCTTCTGCGTACGCAGCCCTTGCTCACGCTGCAGCTGCTCACGCTTGTTGGCGATCTCACGTGCCTCCTGCTCCGTGTCGATAACATGGAACTGGTCACCGGCGGTAGGTGCTCCGTTGAGACCGAGGACGATAGCCGGCTCAGCCGGTTTAACGTTGTCGATACGCTGGTTACGCTCGTTGAACAAAGCCTTCACGCGGCCCCAGGATGTACCGGCAAGCACGATATCGCCGACATGCAGCGTACCGTTACTCACGAGCACGGTTGAGACATAGCCACGGCCCTTGTCGAGAGAAGACTCGATGACGGTACCGGTAGCCTTACGGTTCGGGTTGGCCTTGAGGTCGAGCATGTCAGCCTCGAGCAGCACCTTCTCCATGAGGTCATCCACGCCAATACCTTTTTTGGCACTGATCTCCTGGCACTGGTACTTACCGCCCCACTCCTCCACCAGGAGGTTCATGTTGGCGAGATCCTCACGTATCTTGTCGGGGTTGGCACCCGGCTTATCAATCTTGTTGATGGCAAACACCATCGGCACACCGGCAGCCTGACAGTGGGCGATGGCCTCCTTCGTGGTAGGCATCACAGAGTCGTCGGCAGCGATGATGATGATGGCGATATCGGTGACCTGAGCACCACGGGCACGCATGGCGGTGAAAGCCTCATGACCCGGAGTGTCGAGAAACGTCACCTTACGGCCGTTCTTCAACGTCACACTGTAAGCACCGATATGCTGGGTGATACCACCTGCCTCACCGGCGATGACGTTCGTGTTGCGGATATGGTCGAGCAGCGACGTCTTACCGTGGTCTACATGACCCATGACCGTCACGATAGGCGCACGAGGCACGAGATCGCTCTCGTCGTCTTCCTCCTCGCTGACAGCCTCCTGAACCTCAGCACTGACATACTCGGTCTTGAAGCCAAACTCCTCGGCGACCATGTTGATGGTCTCTGCATCGAGGCGCTGGTTGATCGATGCCATGATGCCGATGCTCATCAGCGTGGAGATGACCTGCGTCACGGAGACATTCATCATCGTGGCAAGCTCAGACACCGTCACAAACTCGGTGAGCTTCAGCACCTTGCTCTCCTTCTTCTCAGCACGTGCCTCAGCATCGAGCTTCTCCTGGACAGCCTCACGTTTCTCCTTACGGTACTTGGCGCCTTTCTTGTTCTGACTCTTACTCGTCAAGCGGGCCAGCGTCTCCTTTACCTGGCGTGCTACATCCTCTTCGTTGACCTCCTGCGGTTTGTTGCTACGGTTACGGTTCTTCTTTTTCTTACCGTTACCGTTCTTGTTGCCGCCCTGCTGGTTGGCAGCGGCGTTGATGTCTACCTTGTTATTATTGATCCGCTCGCGCTTGCCCTTGTTGTTGCCATTGCCATTGTTTCCGTTGTTTCCACCGTTCTGCTGGCGCTGGCGCTCCCGCTGCCTTTCGGCACGCGACTTCTTCTTCGGGCGGGTGCTTGAGTTGATAGAGCTCAGGTCGATCTTACCCAAGACTGTCACCTTCGGCGTGTCATCGATACGCGCTTCCGTCTTCGTACGGAAGATCTCGGTACCTTTCTTCTCAGCAGCCGGTTGTGTGACCTCCGCCACTTTCACGGCAGCGGGCTTCTGTATGACCTGACGCTGCTTCTGCACAGGCTTCTCGCCCGGCTTCACAGCCTCAGCCGTCTTGACATCCTTTTTTTGTGCCACCTTCTCTGCAGGCTTATTGTCCTTTACGGCAGCAGGCTGATGAGCGTTGGCCTCCGCGGCCTTGGGAGCCTTTGTCACCTCCTTAGCAGGTGTCTCCACAGGTTTTGCCGCCGGTGCTTCCGGCTTAGTGACAGCCGGCTCAGATTTCACTTGCTTTGGCTCAACCTTCTGACTGACGGCAGCAGTCTCAGGCTTGGTGGCCGGCTTTTCAGATGTAGCATCAGACTTAATGTCCACCGGGCGCTTGCCAACGCTATTAAGGTCTATCTTTCCCAACGGTGTGTATTTCTGGTGTCCTCCGAGCTCCAGCCCACTCACCACGTGGGGCTTGGCGCTGTCCCGGTCTTTCTTCTTCTCAGGCTTCTTGAAGAGACCCTCAGCCGCTACCTTAACGGCCGCATCCTTCTTGTACGCCTCAACGAGCGCAGCATACTGCTTGTCGTTGAGCTTGAAGTTGAGATCGTCCTTGACCTCCCCAAGCACACCGGCTCTCTTTTGCAGGAAGCCAACTGCCGTTTGGCGCCCTATGTTCAATTCACGTAATGCTTTGTTTAATCTGATGCTCATATAATACTTTTACCTTCTATATTCTTATTCCTTCTCTATTCAAACCTTATTGTTCAAATTCCTTTCTCAACACCTCCAGCACGTGGTCCACCGTTTCTTCCTCGAGGTCAGCCTTCTCGACGAGCATCTCCCGCGGCGCATTGAGCACCTCGCGGGCTGTCTCCAGACCGATACCCTTGATGGCATCGATGATCCACTGGTCGATCTCATCGTTGAACTGATCGAGGTAGACATCATCGACCTGATCCTGACGGTCGCTGTCGCTCACCACACGGAACACGTCAATGGTGTACTCCGTCAGCATCGAGGCCAGCTTGATGTTCATACCATTGCGGCCGATGGCAAGGCTCACCTGATCGGGCTGCAGATAGACACTGGCCTTGTGGTTCTCCTCATCGAGCTTGATGTCTGTGACCTGTGCCGGGCTCAGGGCGCGCTGAATAAACAGCTTCGTGTTGGCCGACCAGTTGATGACATCAATGTTCTCGTTGTCGAGCTCACGCACGATCCCGTGCACACGGCTTCCGTGCACACCGACGCAGGCTCCTACCGGATCGATACGGTCGTCGTAGCTCTCCACGGCTATCTTGGCGCGCTCACCCGGCATGCGGGCAATCTTCTTGATGGAGATAAGACCATCCTGGATCTCCGGCACCTCGTTCTCCAACAGGCGCTGCAGGAACTTAGGGCTCGTACGGGAGAGGATGATACGCGGGTTGTTGTTCTCGTTGTCAACACGCTCTATGACGCAGCGCACGGTCTCGCCCTTGCGATAGACATCGGCAGGGATCTGCTCACTCTTCGGGAGATGAAGCTCATTGTTGTCGTCATCCACGAGGAGCACCTCACGCTTCCATACCTGATAGACCTCGGCAGAGATAAGCCTGCCCACGCGGTCCTTGTACTTATTGTAAAGGGCATCATGCTCCAGCTCAAGAATCTTGCTGGCGAGCGTCTGACGCAGGGTCAGGATGGCACGACGGCCGAACTTGGCAAAGTCGACCGGCTCCGAGACCTCCTCGCCGACCTCATAGTCGGCATCGATCTTCTGAGCGTCGGCCAGGCTGATTTCCTTGTTCTCATCAGCCACATCACCATTGGCAACCACGATGCGGTTGCGGTAGATCTCGAAGTCGCCCTTGTCGGGGTTGACAATGACATCAAAGTTCTCGTCTGAGCCAAAGATCTTCGCAAGCACATTGCGGAAACTCTCTTCAAGCACACTCACAAGCGTCGTGCGGTCGATGTGCTTCGTATCCTGAAACTCGCGGAAAGAGCCTATCATGTTTATCTGCTCGTCGTCATTCTTTTTTGCTGGCATAGCTATATATCTTTTTTATTTATTCTTCTTTTAATTTGGATCTTACGATCATTTGAAACTTATCAGATACTTGGTGTACTTCACCGTATCCATGTTAAACCGGTGGTCAACATCCATCATCACCGGACGTTTTTTACCTTCCACCTTCACTTTCTCCTTGACGGTGACCGTGAAGTCGCGGCCATCGACACTTTTCAGGATGCCTTTGACCTTCCTGCCGTCACCATCGAGCACCTCTACAGGCTCGCCGATAAAAATCTCGTATTGCTTAGCTACCTTGAAAGGCTGGCCTAAACCCGCGGAGCCCACTTCCAACTCGTAGTTCTCCTCGTCACGGCTGAGGTGATCTTCGATATACTGGCTCAGCTGAGCGCAGTCTTCGATCCACACACCATCGGCATGGTCTATCTCGACAGTGATTTTGTCATCAGGGCTGATGTTCAGGTCTACGAGGAAGTACTCCTTGTCCTTAAGCCACTCTTCTACTAATCCTTTAACGACGTTCTTGTCTATCATGTATTGAAGTTATAAAAAAATGAGGAACTCGCTTTAGGAGCCCCTCATTCCACTGAACACTGCAAAGGTACTAACTTTTTTGCGTTTCCACAAATAATATGTGTTTTTTCTTTGAAAAATGTTCAACCTAAAGAGCAAACGTGCTTTTGTTCCATACAACACATCCGGAAGAAAGATCCGGCACGAAGTACTGACTGTCAACATTCTTTATCTTAAACCCTCGCCGAGAATCGCTTATTTGCAACGAGGCACCACATTACTCGAAAAGAACGCGATTACGAGGCAAGTTGACAAATCGCTATCAATCAGATATTTATGAGTTTTCTACTCAAAAGAAGCCTTTTCAACGCTTTCAAGTCAGCTGCATTCTTATAGGAATGGAGTCTGCATTCCTATAAGAATGGAGTCTTCATTCAACAAAGATGGCGCCTGCCTTCAACTTCAAGGCAGACGTCATGCCTGTAGGAAGGTCAGAGCTCCGGCTCTTTCTGAGTCACTTTCCGGTCTGCAACCCTCTTTTTCGCCTTCTCTTTCGCAAATCCCCGTTGTCCTGACTTTTTACTTTTTGTAAATATAAAGTCAAAAAGCTTCGGTTACATCACTAAATGACCATTGCCACGCCACCGCCCGGGGCGAGGTGGAACGTCACCTTGCCGTCGGCGGGAACGGCAAGCGTAGTCTTCTCATAATCCTGAGCGAACTTGTCAGCGTTGACACCATCCTTATAGACGGTGGCGGTCTTCCCCGCGACCTTCAGCGGAGCAAGGTCGAGCGTAAGGTCACGCGGCGTCCAGTTGGTGATGCCCCCCACATACCAGCGGTTTCCCTTCCGGCGAGCCATGGCCACATATTCCCCTACCTCGCTCTTCAAGGGCACCGTCTCGTCCCAGACGACAGGAATCTTCGCGATGAAATCGGTGCACTCCGGCTCTGCGTCATAATGAGTAGGACTGTCACAGAGCATATTCAACGGAGACAAGAAGATGACGTATTCAGCCAACTGATGACAGCGGGTGCCCTGGCTCATCGGCTCGGAGTTGGAAAAATGGTAGGTCGAGCGAGTTCCGTTGAGCATCGCGCCCTGCGTGTAATCCATCGGGCCGGCAAAGTTGCGGGCGAAAGGCACGGTGACATCATACTGCACTTGATCATATTGCTTGATCGTTGACCACTTGTTCTGTTCCTGCCCGCAAACGCCTTCAAAGTTGACGACATTCGGCCACGTACGCGTCAGGCCTGTCGGCGGGCAGATACCGTGGAAGTCGATCACCTGCTTATATTTAGCGCACGTCTCGGCAGCCTTATAGAGAAAGTTCATGATGTCAGCGTCGTTACGGTTGATGAAGTCGACCTTATAACCTATCACACCCATGGCGGCATAGGTCTTACACGCCCGCTCCATATCACGGTCGAAAGCCTTGTATCCTGCCCAGAGAATGATGCCCACACCTTTCTGCTTGCCGTAATCGACGATCGCCTTCAGATCTATTTCGGGCACGACCTGAAAGAGGTCTGCTTTCTTGTTCACGGCCCAGCCTTCATCGAGGATGACATACTCTATGCCGTGCTTGGCCGCGAAATCAATGTAATATTTGTAGGTCTCGGTGTTGATGCCGGCCTTGAAAGGAACCTTGTACAGCCCCCAGTCGTTCCACCAGTCCCATGCCACCTTACCGGGTTTGACCCATGAGGCATCGGCAAGACGGGAAGGAGCCGCCAGGCGAAAGACCATGTCATTGTTGAGTATGTCCTTGTCTTCAGCCGACACGCTGATGATACGCCAGGGGAACGGCTGGGAGGGCTTGGCTACCACAAGGTAGTCCTCAGCCTCAGTGACGAATTGTTCCAACTCGTTGTGTCCGCCTTGCCTGACAACCTTGGGATAAGGGGCAAAGGTAGCTTTCACGCCATTTGCCACGCTATTCTTTTGCACAAACATGGCAGGATAGTTTTCCACATCGCTCTCAGCCACGACGATCTTCACGCCATCGTCAGCCTTCACGACATAGGGGAGGAAGATGAGCTGGTTGTCTTTCAAGGCCGACAGGCGCGTGGACGTGTAAGTGTTCTCAAAAGAGTTGTGAAACTGTTTCTTGATGTCGCCTTTCTCACGTACATAAGGCACGAGCGACTCAAAGTCGGAAGCGAAGTTCATGTCGGCCTGCTCGCTGACGACCTTGAGCGCTTTCTTTGAGCCGGAGACGAAGCGGTAAGCCACGCCCTCATCGTAAGCACGGAAGACAAGGGAGAAGCCTTTGAACTGGAGCTGCAGCTCATTGCAGCGGTCCTTGACAACGGCCCGCTTATAGTTCTGCGCTTTGATCGAAGTGTTTCTCGCACTTGTAAGGGCTTTGACAAACTTTGAGCCCACCCCCCACGTCACTCCTTTATCTACCGTCATGGAGATTTGAGAAGGGGCAAGCAGTTGCTGACCATTGTAGTTCACTTCGTAGACAAGGGTCTTGCCTACGCTGACTTTGGCTTTTAATTTCCCGTCGGGCGATGCCACGCTGTAGTCATTGGCTAAAGCATTCGCGCAAACGAAGGCCAACAGTACGGCTAAAGAAAGGATTCTTTTCATAGTATGATTAGTTAGATTTTGATTATATGCTTGCAGCATCCGTTACAGGCTCACAGCATCGCAAGCGCTGAGTTCTCATTGGCTTCCATGATCTCGCGCTCGCCGGGGCCTTTGTCGTTGATGCCACAGAGATGTAAGATGCCGTGAATGATAACACGGTGGAGCTCATCGTCGTAAGCCTTGCCGAACTTCTCCGCATTGGAGCGTACGGTATCCAGAGAGATGACGATGTCGCCGTTGAGGACATCATCATCATCGTAGTCGAAGGTGATGATGTCGGTGTAATAGTCGTGACCGAGATACTGACGGTTGACCTCTAAGATCTTCTCGTCGTTGACAAACATGTAGCCTATCTCACCGATCTTACGGCCATGGGCTGCCGCCACGCGCTTGATCCATGCGGTAGTGTCGCGGTGACGGATCTTCGGCATTTTCACGCCGTCTGCATTGTAAGTTATCATATTATTATAGTGTGAAGTGTTGAGTGTTAAATGTTAAGTGACGAGGGGAGTGTTAAGTGTTGAGTGTTAAGTGTTGAGTGTTAAATGACGAGGGGAGTGTTAAGTGTTGAGTGTTGAGTGATGGGAATGGAGTGCGGTCAATTTCCTGTTGGCAGAAGTTTCTGAGCTTCTGCATCCTTATGAAAATAGACGAGCTGCCGGTAAGCGGTCGATGAAACGGAGGAGAACTGGGGCTGGGCATAGAGCAGCACGGTCTCGAGGTTACCGAGGTTGCGGTTGTAATCGGCCTCCACGCGCTCATACTCAAAGTCGATGGTGGAGCGCACGCCGCGAACCTGGAACCTGGCTCCGACCTTCGCGGCAATATCAACTGTCATGCCGTCGTTGACCACGACGCTGACGCGCGGTTCATCCTTGTAGAGCGTACGGATCGCCGCCACACGTTCCTCAGCCGGGAACAGGTAGTGCTTCTCCGGATTCACCGCCACGACGATAACGAGGCGGTCGAAAAGCCTCAGCGCCCTCCGGGCAATGTCATCGTGCCCGATGGTGTAAGGGTCGAAGCTGCCGGCAAAGACAGCCACGCGAGGCGCGGGTTCGTTTATATCTTGTTCTTTCATCTTCTTTGTTATAGAGCGGGACCGTCGCCGTAAACGGCGACGCACAGAACTCGGAGCTTCAACAGGGCTCGGGGCTTCAGAACAGCTTGGGCTGCATGATGTTGCCCTCGTAGGGATTGCGGCCGAGGTGGTCGTAGGCAAGCTTTGTCGCCATGCGTCCGCGCGGCGTGCGCTTGACGAAGCCTTCCATGATGAGGTAAGGCTCATAGACCTCCTCTACCGTGCCACTGTCCTCGCCTATCGCCGTAGCTATAGTCGAGACACCCACGGGGCCGCCCCGGAACTTGTCGATGATGGTCGTGAGGATTTTGTTGTCGATCTCATCGAGGCCGTAGGAGTCGATGTTGAGGGCAGCGAGTGAGAGGTCGGCGATCGCTTTCGTGATGGTGCCGTTGCCTTTGACCTGCGCGAAGTCGCGCACACGACGCAGCAGTCCGTTGGCAATACGGGGCGTGCCCCGTGAACGGCGTGCAATCTCCGCAGCTGCCTCATCCTCGATAGGCACCTTCAGCAAGGAAGCGGAGCGCTTGATGATGCGTTGCAACGTCTCGGGATCATAGTACTGCAGGTGCATGTTGATACCGAAGCGGGCACGGAGCGGCGCGGTGAGCATACCGGAGCGTGTGGTGGCTCCGATCAGCGTGAAGGGGTTGAGGTCTATCTGGATAGACCGTGCCGAGGGGCCCTTGTCTATCATGATGTCGATGCGATAATCCTCCATGGCGGAATAGAGGTACTCCTCCACCACGGGTTGCAGGCGATGGATCTCATCGATGAACAACACGTCGCGCGGCTCCAGCGACGTGAGAATGCCCGCGAGGTCACCCGGCTTGTCGAGCACAGGCCCCGAGGTTATCTTAAAGCCAACCCCAAGCTCGTTGGCAATGATATTGCTCAGTGTCGTCTTACCCAGTCCGGGCGGACCATATAATAAAGTATGATCGAGCGGCTCTCCACGGTATTTGGCTGCCTCGACGAAGACACGGAGGTTGTCCACCACGGCTTTCTGACCATTGAAGTCGTCGAAGCGCAGCGGGCGAAGGGCATTCTCAAAGTCCTTCTCCTCTTTGCTCACATGCTCGTCGCGTATATCGAAATCTTCTGCCATTAGTATCTATAAATGCCTATACAGTGCAAAGTTAGTGATTTTTAAAGAGAACCATGTGCTTTTCAGCGAAGAAAATAGGACAAACTTTTAAGTCACTTTTTGTTCAGCGCAATCGCCCTTGGCCGAAGCATCCACAATCCAGCAAAAGTGAGGGCACCATTGAGCATGAGCAGCTCGTAACCGAACTGATAACCCGTGAGCTGCCGCGTCGTGAAGTCGATAGCAAAACAGAGCAGGGGACTGACGATGGCGACCCACGGCACCCTGCGGTCGTTGACCTGACGGTGCGTGAGCAGCCCGAAGGCAAAGAGCCCCAACAACGGTCCATAAGTATACCCACAGAGAATATAGATAGCGTCGATGACACTCGTGGAGTTGGCAACACGGAAGATGAGGATGAAGACGACAAAGAGCACGGCAATGGTCAGATGCACGCGTTTGCGTAAGCGCTCATCGCCGGAACGCTCAAAAAGGTCGACACAGACGCTCGTCGTCAAGGCCGTCAGCGCACTGTCGGCACTGGAGAAGCTCGAAGCCACGATGCCTATCGTGAAGAGCATGACCACGGTGGCCCCCAACTGTCCCGAGGCTGCGAACATCGGCAACAGGTCATCGCCCATCTCGGGCAGAGCGATGCCCCGGGCTGCCGCCAGCCACGTCAACAAGATACCAAGGACAAGAAACAGCAAGTTGACCGGGACAAAAGCGAAGCCGTAAAGACACATGTCTTTCTGCGCCTCACGCAGCGTCTTGCAAGTCATGTTCTTCTGCATCATGTCCTGGTCCAGACCCGTCATCACAATGACGATAAAGATACCACTGAGAAACTGTTTCCAGAAGTTCTGCCTGCCCGCCCAGTCATCAAAGACAAAGATGCGACTGTGAGGGTCAGCAGCGAGCTTACTGACGAGCCCATGGAAATGGAGTCCGAGGCTCCCCATCGTCGCCACGATAATAAGGACAAGTGCCGTGAGCATACAGAACGTCTGAAAGGTATCCGTCCACACTAAGGTCTTGATGCCGGCACGCCGGGTGTAAAGCCAGATGAGCACGACCATCACAAGGACGGTACAAACAAACGGCACATGCCAGGCATCGAAGACGAAGTGCTGAAGGATGAAGCAGACGACATAGAACCGCACCGCGGCACCGATGAGCTTGGAGAGGATGAAGAACGCCGCGCCGGTCTTATAACTGCGGTGACCAAGACGTTGACGGAGATAACCGTAGATCGTGGTGAGGTTCAACTTGTAATAGACCGGCAGCAAGAGGAAAGCGACCGCGAAATAGCCCGGGATGAAGCCGAGGCACATCTGGAGGTAGGTCATATCACCCTTGAGGACCATTCCCGGCACTGAGACAAAGGTGATGCCGGAGATGGAAGCGCCGATCATACCGAACGCCACCATCGCCCACGGACTTTTCCTGTTACCACGAAAGAACGCCTCGTTGTCAGCACGCCGTGAGGTGAGACGACTGATGACGAAGAGGACAGCGAAATAGATGATGAGTGTGAGGAGCATAAGTGGCTGCAAAGGTAGGTATTTTACCTGAATCCGCCAAGCTCACTCATCCCTAATTCACTCCAACTTGTTACCACTCATCTGACATAGAATCATCCCAAAGCGATTTCTTTTTAGCATCTGCTGTTGTAGGCACTTTTACATCTGTATCCGTTTTGAGTTGAATATCCGTATTGCCATCGATTCCTTTTATACCACCACTTGCAGCAAGAATCCTACAAGTATCTATCTTTTTATAAATTGTAATAGGAGTCAAATACTTCTATATCATATCGTTCCTAAATCACTATTAATATTAGAAGGGAAGGGGCATTACCCCCCTCCTTCTTATGTCCATGTTACTTTACTACAATTTTCTTTCCCTTAACTACATAGATTCCGGGAATCATCTTATGGTTGCGAAGTGCATCCTCATCATCCGCCACCTTTTGTCCGCGAAGATTATAGACCCCGCGTGAAGCTGAAGCTTGCCCTGATACATTCACATCATAGCCATCTCTGATCTCAACTAAGCCAGTAGGAACACCAAACTGGAATCCACCGTCTGTTGCATTTCCGGAAGACACTTCATCACTCGTCAATACCACATAAGCATTGCCGGCAGTGACTTTAGTGTCTGCAGTAAATGGATAAATGCCGTTCTTAGAGTTGTCAAGAGCAAATGTTTGGGTATTCACTCCTTTGATCTGGATCTCTCCTAACAGGAAAATAGGATAATTATCACCATCAGCTTTTACAATTGTTGTTGCATGATTTTCCTTTACAACGAGCCTGAGATACTGATACTTTGCTCCGAGATCTATTTCGTCGTCAGAATCATAATCTTTATAGGTCGGATGAAAACCCGTCTTGACAGTCGTCCACTCTCCATTAAGATCATTGGTTGCAAGGATGTCGATAGTCTTGGGGAACACTGTACTCCAAGCCTTTGATTTTTGCATCTGGAGCTCGATATTCTGGTAGCATCCACCCAGATTGACCTGCAAATAGTGATATTGTCTGTCAGGTATCGGCACACGGTCTTTACTTGGAATATTATCTTCTGTTCGCCATTGGCTCGGATCATTATTTTCGTTTGCGTTGTCTATAAGCCCAAGAAAACGATCATCCGGCTTGCCTCCTAAAGACGTTGACGGGAAGTCAGAAGCAAACTGGCTTGTGCTTGTCAAGAGGTACGCGTTTGTCTTCGCAATCGTAGCATCCTCTCCTACCCCAACAATCTTGTTACCACTCACATCATCAAGATCTGAAGTGGCAGCCACGGGAATAGTATATGTACCAGCCGAACCACTTACAATAATACCTGTATGGGCAGGAACACAAGTCACCTGCTTCAATGCAATTTTACCACTCTGAGGAGCTTCTTTGATAATATAAGCTTTTAAATCCGTATTTCTGAAGTCGAGCGGATAGTCACTGCATAAAGTCGTATAGCCATTTCCTACCGTGACGCTTGCTTGAGAAACGCCTTCATAAACCTGGAACTCTCCCAACTGAGCACAAGGGTAATTGCCTTTCTTATCTCCATTGATATTTGACAAGAAGGAAATACGCACATAACGGTAAGGAGTATTCAGGTAGACCTCCTTTAAGGCATACAAGTAGTTCTTGTGGTCAGTAACCCAGGGAGTGGCAATATTGGAAGCGTTGTCATTGACCACTGTCCACGTTGACTGGTCATTGCTTCCCTCCACTTTAATGGCTGTAGGGAACTGAGGATACCAGTCTCTCCGGCCACTCATGGATAAGAATATATCGTGGCACTCTTTCCCCAGATCTACCTGCAGATAATGGTAGTGGTCGTCACTCAGCCCTGCAGCCATATCCGTAATCTTTCCTGTACTCCAAAAAGATTTTCCTGTGACAACCCCATCAAGAAGCTTACTCAAGCTACCCTCAGTTGAACTGCTGATGTCGGAAGACAATTGTTTCACAGACGTTACCAAGGCACTTCCCTTAGCATAATGCTGTGCGCTCGCACTCATTGAGATGAGTGCAGAGATTAACAAGAATAGAGTTTTTCTCATAATGAATTGTTTTTAGAAGACAACCAAAATATGTATATTCATGTTTATTTTAATCCTACTGTGGCTATATAGCTTGCATCTTTGGTGCAATTGTCATATAGACAATTGCTAACAAACGATTTCATAGCCTTCAAGCTCGTAGACTGATCAGGGCGAGCCTTTTTTATTGCTTGGTACGTACTTCTGTCAGCCTCCGCAAAGTCTATTACTTTCTTCCATTCTGCAGAAGCCGTAAACCAGACAAAAGACCCACCTTGACCATATTTCTTATACGGCCAATAAGTATAGCCCAAGTTATTGTCTTTGAACAACTCCGTCATTTCCGTCTGCACCTTATAATCCAGATGCCCTGTCTCACCGACATACATCGGCAACCCCGTACGGTCACGGAACTGGACATAAGGAGCCACCCGTGTAGTTGCTGAATAGCAATGACAGCTATACATTATATTATCGTCAAACTTCCAGTCGTTAAACATCGAGAAATCGGTGTTACCACGGGCTCCTCCTAAGATAATAACATGCTCCTTATCTACAGTTCTAATGGCTTCAACCAGTCGTTTATACATAGGCTCAAGATCCTTGTAATACTTGTTCCAGTCATTGGTAGGTATACCGTCTATGACCACATTCCTATACTCAATCGGCTCGTTAAGCAATTCATAGCCTAAGACACAAGGCTCATCCCGATAGCGCGTAGCTATCTGTATCCATATTTCCTTGAGCTGATCCTCATAATGACTATTGGTAAAGAGCCATGGATAACCATAACTGTTATCCACATTTCCTCCTGTCTGGCCGCCCGGAGCACTATGCATGTCCAAAATTACATATATGCGCTTAGCCTTACACCAACGCACGATCTTATCAATAATCCGGAAACCATCCTGCGCAGAATTTCGTCCAAGGTAATCTTCGTCAGTGAAAAGCTTATAGTTCAAAGGAAGGCGGATGGTGTTCACACCCAGGCTTGCAAGATAGTTGATGTCATCAACCGTCACATAGTTGCTCTTGAAGTTCTGCCAGAAATCATCTGTTGCTTTGTCACCAACAAGTTCCCTGAACATTTGGTCTATCATGTAAGGCGAGTTTGTCTTCCTAAAGCCGAACATGTAACCTTCCGGGTTAAGCCAGTTGCCCAGGTTTGTTCCTTGGATATAGAACTTGTTCCCCTGAACGTCAACAAGATTCACTCCGTTTACATGTAGGAAAGACATATCTTGTGCCTTTAAGCCCATTTCCTGAAAGCAAAAGGTCAACAGCGTGATACATATATAAAGATACTTTTTCATACTTCTTTTTACTTTATAAACATTATTATTTGCCACTCCAATAAGACACGCCTGATGTCTGTGGACGTACCTTTGTTCCTTTATTGTAGAGATAGTTAGAGAAGTTACTTCCATCAATGAAAAGTCTTGAACCGGCCGTTCCTTCACCACCTACTTTCACGTTTTCTATTGATACACTTTCTACAATATTACCGACGGCGAGCCCCCACAACAAGACAAGGTCATCATTGGGCTTGGTGATATTAAACTTGGCGTATGACTTGCTACCACCCGAAACAACAACATTTTTCTTAGCGAAAGCTACAAAGCCACCTGCTGCACCTACCGCTGTCCCATCCAAGCCACTAATAGATGCGTTCACCGTACTGTTATCAATAGAAGTGTTTCCAGCACCTCCGGCAATACCACCAAGCACCACAGTGTTAACAGCAGACGACCAGCCACCAACAAGGGATCCTGTATTAGTACAACTGCTAATAACTGTCTTTGCATTAGTTTGAGCCAAGGAAAGGCCAACAATACCACCTACATAATCGACACGTGCACCGGACTTGTCATTTGTGATACAACCTGAATGACAACACTTTGAAGTCAATGTTCCCGTATTTGAACAATCCTTGACTGTCATGCTATAACCGCTGCTCAAATCATAGCAAAGCGTAGCCTCTCTATCGCTCCAACCTGTGAACAACTTTGCATTGCTACCGACAATGCCACCAACAGCACTGGCACCGCTACTTGACGACTCTGATACAGAACTTCGAGAGATACTGCCTTGATTGTTGCAAGACTCAAGCTTTGCGCCCTCCATTGTCACGATGCCACAAATACCTCCATAACAGTTCAATCCGACAACCGATCCCTTGTGACCGGCAAGATTGTAACCATCACCCGTTACTGACACCTGCACCTTGCCACTGTTCGTACAATTAATAAACTTTCCAGCATGACATGACGCATCAGAATAGGGCAAGCCCGTGATATCTCCTATACCACTGATCGTATTGCCATACGCAGAGATACCACCGCCTAAACCGGTAAGGATCGTCTTACCCACATGCTGCATGATGACGGCATCGCCCTTATTCGTACAATTTTCTATGACGCCACCATTTTGAGCAGCTATACTTCCTAAGACCAAATCGTCGCTGACCGTCAACGAAGCAGGACAGTTGACCTCTACTTGGTCAATAGTGCCCAAATTCTTCATGGCTACAACAGCATTTCCCGATTGAGAAGGATAAGCAAAAGAAGAAAATGAACCGTCTGCTTTCAAGCCACTCACTTTCCCTTCTTCACCTATAACCTCAAAGAGGGGTTTTGT
Organism: uncultured Prevotella sp.; assembly: GCA_900315955.1. Taxonomy (GTDB): domain Bacteria; phylum Bacteroidota; class Bacteroidia; order Bacteroidales; family Bacteroidaceae; genus Prevotella. The sequence goes on along the minus strand of ONBC01000018.1, from coordinate 10,472 downwards.
GTTTGCGTTTTGAGTTATTGTATGTCCCCCACCTAAGAATACACCTTTAAACGTTCCGCTAACCATATCAAGGTCATCAGCATTGATGTCAGCAAGCAGCCTTACGGTATCTCCTTCAAAGGTATAGCCTTTGGCAGCCTTAGCGGCAAAAGAGTTCCAGTCAAGTTCCGATTCTATCGTGCCAAAGAACGCTCCCGGCTCGAAATTGATAGATAACGGGTACACCATTCCTTGATTGGCATGAAGAGAAAGGTTCTTCATATCCATCTTCATAAAGTCGGCATTCTCATCCACCACAGAGAAAGTAATCCCTTTATAATCGCGTGCCGGAATAGCTATTATCACGCTTTGTCCTAGTTCCAATCCTTCGCCCTGACAATTGACAGTTACTGCACTTCCATCAGTAGACGTGCTGTTGATGTAGCAACTATCTGCAGAGAAGACAGCATCAAAGGTACCACTCATTGCATTGCCACTATCGTCAGCTACCGTGATCTTCTTAATATTTCCCGTAGTAGTAGTAGGGTTGACCGTCAGTCGGATAAAGGCAAGGGCATGATGGAATTGTAGTTCTCCTTCCTTGTCACTGTAGCCAAGCATTACCGCAGCATCGGAATCGAAAGCCCCATTGTTGCAATACTGATTATCCGGCAAGGAGACCGTACCAGCCTTCTTCGTATTATCGTAAGAAGCATAAGCTGAATAGGGGAATACGCCACAATATGGAGTGGGAAGAGCCACATTGAAGGCGAACTCTGCCTTGGATGGGTCATAGGCATCCACCCTTGTACGAGAGGACTTAAGGCTATTGACAGCTACAAGGTCTGTATTATCCCAATAGATAGTATTTTCCACATCACCGTCTGAAGCTCTCGTGACTGGTACAAAGACTGGGGCTGTAGCCTCAATAAACTTCGTTCTGCCTGTCTCGTCAGTATAATCATCCGACTCTTTGCAGCCAAACAGTAAAGACAACAAGCAAAGAGCTGTTAGTATTTTAGGAATTTTCATATTGTCCGCTTTTATATTATCAGTCTATACGTTTATTTCATCAATTGTTGGATGAGATCATTCTGCCTGGTGCAATTTTCTACCTTTGCAGCATCTGCAAAACTTTCTAAGACGCCACTACTGAGATCAGCCGCCTTTCTCGCCTGGTACAATGTGCCATAGGAAAAACGATCGGCAGTCATAAACGTCGCCAACTTATCCCAGCCATTGGGCACATTAATTGTCACAACTGCCGTCTTACTTGTCCCTTTATAAGGACCTACTATATAACCAATATTATTTTTCGAAGAACTGCTTGTTAACAAAGTGGCCTGTGAAGCATCATCCACTGCTGTATGACTCATCAACATAGGCCAGCCAGCCTTCGTTTCTCGGAAAACAGTATACGTCTGCATCTTCTGGTCTATCTCTGCAATTCCGGAGGCTTGACATGCATAGACCACATTATTCTCATCATCGAAATGGCTGAACCCACTGAAATCAGTCCCGGCCAATGCTCCATCGAAGATAACGATATGATGACTATCTACCGTACGAATCACATTCATTGTACGAATGTACAAGGGTTCCAAAGCAGTAGATGCATAGGTTGATGACCCAGTGGCATCAGGAAGCGGAGCATCGATAAGCTCATAACCTAAGAGTTGTTTTTCATCGCTATATTGCGAGGCAATGGCTGTCCAAATCTTGATAAACTCGGATTGATATGTCCCGTCTGTCAAAAGCCAGGGATAGCCGAAACCGCCATCCTTGCCATCGTCCGACTGTCCGCCCGGTGTACCACGCATATCAAGAATGACATAAAGCCCATTATCACGACACCAACCGAATAACTTATCAAGGATCTTAAAGCTATTCCCGTTTTTAACCTTCCCCATAAAGTCTACATCGCTGAACAGCCTGTAATCCAAAGGCACCCTGACCGTATTGAATCCCATCGAAGCTATAGCTTTTAAGTCGTCTTCTGTCACATAATTGTTCTCGATAGCATTCCAGAAACTGTCGGCAGCGTATGGGCCAAAAAGTTGTCTGAGAGCTACATCCATCTGCCATGACGAGGCAGTGCCTGATAATCCGTATACAGAGGCATCAGGACTTAACCATCCATCCAGACTGACCCCCTTGACAAGCAATGGCGTTGAGTCCGGACGCATAATGTTACGACCCTGCACATATACATACTCTTTGGAGGGGTGCGACTGATGATCAGGCACAGATTCCACGTCTTTACTTTCGGCACAAGCAGCCAACAGTGCCACAATAAACAGCCCCGAGATTATTCTTAGTCTTACCATAAAGTATCAATTCTTAGTTTTGATTGTTATTTGTTTTAGATTTTGTTGCGCCCGTCTGCTCCTTGATAAATTCCACCTCTTGAGCATCATAAGGCTTTCCATCCGCATGCAATATGTCGTGAAACCAGACCTTAGGCTGCTCCTTCCAAGGAATATCGTTGCCGTCCTTATCATGCTGGTTCCAGACATAATAAAATCCACATTTACCTGCGACAAGTCCAAAGCTGACTGCTCCGACCTTGTATTTTTTAAAAACCGGGTATGAACCCTGGAACGTACTGTTCATCGTTCTGGCAAGAAACTCCGTACACACCATCGGTCGTCCATAAGGCAGCAACTGCCGGACGTAGCGCTCTAAACTCTCAGGCGTATCATAAGCATGGAATGTAATGATGTCGCTATTCTCTAAAGCGAACGTCACCTCAGGCAGCGAGGTAATCGTATTGCCCACCCACGACCAGAGAGGAGCCGTAAGCGGCTGCGACGGATCAACTTGCCGTGCCCATTTGAACGTAGCCCGGAGCAAAGGAACCGATGAGATGATGCCACGTTGATGATTCTCCGGCTCATTATATAAGTCCCACATCAGCACGCGCCGGTCGTTTCTGAAGGTACGAATAATATCCTGCACCATATGCTTCAGTTCCGGCCATTTCGACGAATCGTTCACATATTCAGTTCCAGGCACCATGCACCACTCCGGATTGTGAATACCCTGAACTGCAGTAGGCTGAGTGCCTAACTGCGGATGCTTGCACTTGCCCCCATTGGTCCAGAATGTTATTATCACTCTGATGCCATGCTTACTGCAAACGGATAGGAATTGGTCCAGTCTCTTCTTGAATCCTTGCTGATCGGAATTGTATACAAGGCGTGACAGAAAGACCCTGACGGTATTGAAACCCAGATCATGAGCCCAACCCATCTCCCTGTCGATAGTAGGCAGATCAAATGTCAATGCCTGCCACGTGTCTATCTGATTGACAGCCGTTGATGGAACATAGTCGACACCTACAATCCACGGCTGCTTATCATACCATGCCTTTGCTCTCTCCAGTGTCCACTGCGTGCCTTGAGCATGAAGCAGCTGGAGAGAGGGAAATGCCATGATGACTCCCATAATCAGAAACCGGATGTGGTCTGATGTTCTCTTTATTTTATCCATCTTAATATCCTTCATTTTGTTTCAGGTTAGGATTCTTATCCAGTTCTGTCTGTGGTATCGGCAAGACCAAGTCGTCCTCGGTATAAGGGCGACGTGTCTGCCAATAAGCGTCTTTCGACTGCATGTCGTCACAGGTCGATTTCAACTTGTCAAGTCCATATCGGGCAAGGTCGAAGAAGCGGAATCCCTCGAAAGCCAGCTCCAGGCGGCGCTCGTGAAGGATCAGGTCGACCATGGAATTATAATCTGACGGTACTACAATTTCTTTAAGATGTACACGCCTCCTTACCTTATTGACATATTCCGTAGCCCCGGCAAGATCTCCCTCTGCAGCAAGCGCCTCTGCATGAAGCAGATAGATCTCTGCAAGTCTCATATAGATAATGCTGCTCGCATTCGTACGTACCTTCCAGTCGAAAGCATAACGCGACGACGGATAATATCTTGACCATCCACAGGCATCCCATTTGATGGTTGAAGCCTCGCGCTCCTTATCACCTTCTTTCTCAAAGGCAGAGATCAAATCTCGCGAAGGTGTGAGATACTTCTCCCATGTGAAGTTGTCTTTGTTGCTATATTGATTGTAATAGAGCATATAAGCTATGCGGTCCCCATGGCTCTTGTTCGTCTGTAGCTCAAAAATCGTCTCGGGATTGTTCCGATAGGCGTCACCATTAGGATCATAACCCCATAAGTCATCATAATTAGGTGAAAGCATGTATCCGCAAGCTTCAACCTGAGAACACTCTTCGTCCACTTTCTTCCAGTCTCTGATAGAGCTGTTACGGGCATACAAGCGTGCAAGTAAGCCATGAGCAAAAGCCTTAGAAAACTCTCCTTTGTTCTTTGGATCAGTATCGGGTGCCCACCGGCATGCAAAATCAAGATCACTGATGATCTGCTTGTAGATGTCCTCCACCGGCGTGGCTTTGGGATAGTATAAATCATACACTTTCTCAATATTATCCGCTGAGATAGCCGGCGGTATTTGTGTTGACATAGGAACAGCACCCCACAACTCAGTTAGACGCGACCATAGCCAAGCCCGATAAATCAGTGCCTCCGCCTTCCATTGGTTCTTCTCATTCTCATCAGTCCAGGAAGAGTCATGGTTAAAGACTGAATCGATATTACAGATAATATTATTTGCATTGGTAACTTGTTGGAAATAGCGCGTCCAAGTTACGGCAACGTCTTCATTTGCTGCCGAGATATTGTTGCTCTCTATATCGCGCAATTTGGCATGAGCCGTACCGTTGTATGCGTTATCAGCCCTCACATCCGACATGACCCAATAATAAAGTGAAGCTACAAAGCTTACCTTGCCAAGATCATCATCTCCGTATAGACTGTTTCGAAGGCCTTCCATATCAGCACGCGTCGAGTAAGTAGTCTGAGTGCTGTCGGCTGAGATATCCTTGTCATAGAAGGATGTCTTTGGCATCAGATCTATTTCGCATGAGGCCAAGAGAAGTACCAGAGACAGGCAAACCGTAAAATTCAATATTTTCATACTCTTTCGAATTTAGTCATTATTAGATATCTATGTTGCAACCGAAGACCACACTCCGCGTATTAGGGTATGTTCCCCAGTCGATACCCATCTCTGTGGCGCTGCTGTACTGACTCACCTCCGGATCGTAGCCCGAATAATGTGTCAAGGTAATCCAGTTGTTCAACGTGATATAAGGGGTGATTCTGTTCACGTAAAAATGCTTTAGCCAAGAGGATTTAATATCGTACGAGAGCGTAATATTCTTTACTTTGAGATAGCTTCCATCTTCGACCCAGCGGCTTGAAACCTTCAGGTTATCACTGCCTCCAGCCTTGGGCATATCCGTTATATCGCCGGGCTGACGCCATCTCTTCAGCGTCTCCTTGATCTGGTTGTAACCATTGTTCATACCCACCAGCTCTACTTTCGAGGCATTGTAGATATCGTTACCTACCGATCCTGTGATAAGGAAGCTCAGACTCAAGTCGCGCCATTTTATCGTATTGGTCAGTCCGAACTGGAAATCGGGATTGGCATCTCCTATATATGTTTTATCATTTGCATTGATCTTCCCGTTGCCGTCCAGGTCAGCATACACGATATTGCCTGTCTGAGGATCTACACCTTTCGATACATAGCCATAAAAGCACGACAAAGGCTTACCCTCTGCCATCCTCACTACATATTCTTTACCACTCTCATCCGATGTAGCAGCAAAATAATAAACCTTCTGTAACGATAGCTTCTTCAGCTTGTTCCGGTTCATGGAGATATTAAAATCTGTAGACCAATGGAAATCTTTATGATCGATGTTCACAGACTGGACAGCCAACTCCAGTCCCCAGTTAGACATCTCGCCTTCATTCCTGTAGAGAGAACTGACCTTAGCAGTAGAAGGCAGGGGAACATTGATCAGCAAATTAGTGGTATACTTATAGTAACCATCGAAGGTCACGTTGAGCCGACTATTGAAGAGTGACAAGTCGATGCCGGCATTCAATTGAGAAGTCGTCTCCCAGGTGAGATCTTTGTTTCCCATAACCGACATGTTCCCCAGAGTAGGCACAGCTGTAGCATATTCAGTACGCGTATAATCATAATAGTTAAGGTTATATCTTTGCACCCAAGCATAATCACTCAGTCCTGCCTGATTACCAAGCTGACCCCATCCGAGCCTGAACTTCAGATCCGACAACCATTTCACATTCTTCAACCAAGACTCGTCACTTATTCTCCATGCTGCCGAAACTGATGGGAAGAAACCCCACTTATGGCCGGGAGCAAGTTTACTGGAACCATCTGCACGGAAGTTGACCGTCAGATAATAACGGCTGCTCCAATTGTAGGAAAGACGGCCTAAGTAAGACATTATCGTCCATTGTGTCCAGTCGTTACCATATGTGTAAGGGCGGTTACCAGCAGCAAGTCCCATCTCCGGATCAATATAATCTGTCATGAGATAGGTCGTTCCTGCGTGCAAGCCCTGATAGTTGGATTGAGTTGCAGAAGTACCGCCCATCACCTCAAGATTGTGCCGTCCCCAGACATTATGGTAGGTTAAGATATTATCGAAGACCATACGCTTGTCGTCGGCACGACCCTCATAAGCACGGCCATGCTCTTGTCGACCATAGATTGTCAGCAAAGGATCGAGAAACTGGCTGGTATGAGTCCACCGTCTGTCCATCGTCACTGAGGACTTGAAATTTAAAGCCTTGCTAAATTTCAAAGTAGCAGAGCCAGTAGCTATGAGACGGTCATAGGCTACATAGTTGTTGGCTGTTCGCATATAGTTTTCAAAAGGCGTGGAGAGACCGCTTAGGCCATAAAAACTCGAGAAGTACTGGGTAGGAGTTGTCGGATCCCAGATCGTAGCATAAGTCGGGGTACACAAAGCTGTAAGCACGACATCTCCTCGATTGGCACCCAGACCCGTATTCACATTGTTTGATTTATCATTTGTATAGGCCATGTTTACATCAAGCGAGAGCCAGGAAAACAGATCATTCTGAATATTGGCTCTGACATTGTACCTACGATTGTAGGTTGTATAAATGACACCTTTATTATTCAGATAGGCAGCACTCACATAATAGCGGGTATTCTGAGTTGCGTTCTGCAATGACACTTCATAGTTCTGCTGCAGTCCCGTTCTGTAAGTCTCATCAAACCAATCTGTATTGTCTGTAAGTTCAAAAGGCATGCTCTCCACCATGGCCTGGTTGCCCTCATCCATGAGCAGTTCCTTGTACTGTTCGTGATTCAAGACCTTATAGGTTCTCTTGACATTGTTGAAGCTCCAGTAGGTACGGAGGCTCACCTGTGGCTTGCTCCCTTTCTTTCCCTGCTTCGTTGTGATCAGCACCACACCATTGGCGGCACGCGAACCATAGATCGCAGCAGAAGAGGCATCTTTAAGAATCTGCATCGACTCGATGTCACCCGGCGACAGATAGGAGATGGCATAGCCGCCTTCACCCACCGGCACACCGTCAACAACATACAAAGGGTCATTGCTCGAAGAGATAGACGAGGCACCACGCACGCGTACTGTCATCGTGCCATCTGGTGCACCGCTGGTCTGCTGTACAGCCACACCGGCCACCTTTCCCTGGATAAACCCGCCGGCTTCTGTCACCGGGCGGGTGTCCAAGTCGGCAACCGACACTGTGGACACCGCTGTGCTCACATCTCGCTTGCGCGCTGTTCCATAGCCGATAACGATCACATCATTCATAGTCTTCACGTTCTCCGTCATTTCAACGTCGATTGTGCCGGACTTGTGTGCTGTAGGAACAGCCATGTTCTGAAAACCTATATAACTGATTTGGATCGTTGCACCTTGAGGTGCATTAAGAGAAAAATTACCATTCACATCCGTCACGGTACCCATAGTAGAGCCCTTGACAAGCACTGTGGCTCCTATGATAGGCTCACCGGAAGCATCGTGCACATGTCCGCTCACTTTCTTCGTCGGTTTGCCATTATCGCTGCTTTTCATTGTCTTGGGGCGAACGGTCGATGTGGGCGATTGCTTAACAAACAGCTTGATATTGGTTCCATCCTGTTGCCATGTCACGTCCGTGGCTTGGAAGATTCGGCGCAGTACGTCTGAGACAGGCGTCTTACGTGCCTTGATCTGTACTTTCCGCTTTGAATCGATTTCTCCGGCATTATAGACAAACAGATAACTTGTCTGTTGCTCAATGCTTCTCAGCAGTTGTTCCACCGTCATGGCAGAAGCCGGCAGAGTCACTCGCTTGCTTTGTCCATATACTCCTATGACGAAAAGGAGCAACAAACTCAATAACAGGATCTTTTTGGTTCTCATATTTTAGTCTTTGGTTATAGCTTTTGAAGCCGTTACATATATAGAACGATTAAAGTGCCAAAGAGCCTAAACACTTTTTCTCAAATATGTGTTTTTTTTACTTCAAACCCTCTCTGAGAATCGATCCTTTTGAAATAGAAAGGGAAATCAGTCAAAAAAACGCGAAAATGTCTTTTTTAAATAAGGTTGACACCTAAAGTCAACAACAAGGAAAAAGACGACAAGTTTGCTCCAAACTTCAATGGAGCGTGCCCGTCTCCAAAAGGAGGTTTATGAGCTAATTCGTATCCAAGGAATGACTTGGGAATCTGTAAAAGAAAAAACAGGCTCGGGGGTTAGCACTATCTCCCATTATCTTCGCACCTTTGAGGCGGAGAACCCACAATTGGCAGAAGATATGAAGAACAAGAAGACGAAAGAGGACGTTGTTCCTGAGGACTATAAGAAGTTGCTCGAAGAGAATGCCCGTTTACGCGGTGAGCTGAAGCAGGCTAAGCTCCGCGCAGACTTCTATGAGGAGATGGTGGCTTTTGGCAAGGAGACATACGGCATCGACTTAAAAAAGGTTGGTACCAAGTAGTCGGGAGGCTTCACAACAGAGATCAGAAAGTATATCCTGTTCAATCTCTTTGTATACTACTTGGTGTAAGCACACGAGCCTTCTACAAGCATGGTGACACACAGATGCGGAAGCTTACCGGGAAGCTTTCGTGGTAGAGTATGTCAAGAGGATACGTCAGAAGAATCCTGGAATCGGCGGAGGCAAACTATGGCGAATTTATAAGAAGGCCTTCGGTGATGAGCATGCGGTGGGTTACAACCGTTTCTATGATATTCTCGAAATGTACGGTCTAAAAGTCCGTAAGCGCAGGCGCAGAGCCAAGACGACAGACTCGGATCAAAACCTTCCTACTTATCCGAACTTGAATCAAGACCCCGATTCCCGTGCATTCCAACCAACTGTGTGTCAGCGATATAACATATATGGTCATCTATGCGGATGCTGATACAGATGAGTATAAGTTCTATTATCTCTCACTCGTTACAGATTACTACACAAAGGAGATTGTGGGCTGGTGCGTCGGTGAGACATTAGAGGCAAAGTTTACCATCGAAGCTTTAAAGATGGCCTTGAAGAGAATCGATCCGAACAAACAGTATGACTTGATTCATCACTCTGACAGAGGTGTGCAGTATGCAAGTTTCGCCTATACAGATATACTGAAGGCAAACGGTATCAAGATAAGCATGACCGAATGTGGTGATCCAAAAGACAACGCTGTGGCTGAGCGAGTCAATGGGATCATAAAGAACGAGCTGCTCATGGGCATGAAGTTCCGTGGTATTGAAGAGGCAAGGGCTGCAGTGGCTTCTGCCATTGACTTCTATAATAATGAGCGCCCGCACATGAGTCTTGACTGGATGACTCCGGCAGAGGCAGCACTGTGTTCGGGGGAGTTGAAGAAAAAATGGGTGAGCTACAGAGAAAATCACATCAAAAATGATGTAGCATGAATAAAAGACCGTAACTTTTGGGGGATCCAATAAACATGTCCTGCTAACAGGCAAGACCGGAACGGGAGCAGGAGGAAGGGCTCCGGCTCCCCTCTCTCTTGTTTCGTAATATTTTTTTGTTGCTCCAGAGACTCTGTCAACAGAAAACATGATTAAGATCAAATGGTGTAAACCAGATATACAAATAAGTTTCACACGGGTCAACCGGAATTAATAATAAGGCTCGAAGTAGTCAACCAAAAGCGTTAAACTACAAAGAGACTATGAACTCATTTCGAGAACGAGTCTATTCAACTTGAAAGCCGGTGTCATTCAACCGAGAAGGCGACACTTCGTCAATGCGTCACCCATGTTTAATCAGTCGTATACTTTTTCTGACGAAAACCAATAAAACCCTTGCAGTGATGCAAGAAAAACCTTGAGATCAGGCTCGCCCGGTAACTCCTTGCATGTGAGATGCGGAAATATTTTTCTTGACAAAAAGTAAAAAGTCAGGACAATGGAAATTCGTGAAAGAGAAAGAAAAATCGGGGTGCGCAGGCCGAAAAACGCGAAAAAGAAAGTCGGAGAATGAACCTTTAACGGTTAGGTCGCCTGCCTAACAGCGTTAGGGAGGCGACCTAACGCTGTTAAGCAGGCGACCTAACGCTGTTGGGCAGG
>ONBC01000022.1 GCA_900315955.1 uncultured Prevotella sp. | reverse complement strand
GCTCTATCTCATTGTCGACGAGTATGACAACTTCACCAACAACGTGCTCAACGTGAAGGGTCAGCAGGCTTATCATGAGCTCACCCACGGCACGGGCTTCTATCGCGACATCTTCAAGCTTTTCAAGCCGATGTTCTACCGCATCATCATGCTCGGCGTGTCGCCCATCACCCTCGACGACCTCACCAGCGGCTACAACATCGCCCTGAACATGAGTCTCGACGCACGCTTCAACCAGATGCTCGGCTTCTCGGAGAAAGACGTGCGGGAGATGATCCGTTATTACAAGGCTGTGGGAGCTATCGGGGATGACAAGACCGAAGATGCCATCATCAACGACATGAAGCCGTGGTACGACAACTACTGCTTCGCCGATGACAGTTTCGGTGTGGAGCCCAGCATGTTCAACTGCGACATGGTATGCTATTACATGAGTATGCTTGTAGATACCGGGAAGCGTCCAAAATCTATGGTCGATCCCAATACCATGACAGACTATGGCAAACTGAAACGGCTCATAGAGATCGACAACATGGAAGAACACCGGCTTCATGTTATCCATGAGATCGCTGAGAAAGGATTCATCTATGGCACTCTTGTCAGCCATTTCCCCGCTGAACGCATCATGGACTACGACAACTTCGTCAGTCTGCTCTACTACTATGGCATGCTGACCATCGGCGGTGTGCGTGGCGAAAGTCTGAAACTGATCATCCCCAACAACAATGTGCGCATACAGTACTATCAGTATATGTTGGACGAATACCAGACGATCCATGCGCTGCCCGTTGCCAACCTGCGAAACGCCTATGACGGTGCGGCGCTCGACGGCGACTGGCGTCCGCTCATCGAGTTTATCTGCAAGGCTTATCACGACACCACGGCGGTACGGCAGCTCATTGAGGGTGAGCGCAACCTGCAGGGCTTCATGAACGCTTACCTGACGCTGACCAATTATTATCAGGTGGCTCCGGAGATGGAGTTCTCGCACGGCTATTGCGACTTCTTCCTCCTGCCCAACTATCTCACCTATCCGATGGTGGCACACAGCTATATCCTTGAGCTGAAATATCTCAAGACCGAGGCTACCGAGGCAGAAGCTACGAAACAATGGGAGGATGCTGTTGAGCAGATAAAAGGTTATGCTGCCGACAAGAAGTTGCGAAGCATGCTCCACGGCACGCAGCTCCACGCCATCGTGATTCAGATCAAAGGTTACGACCTTGTGAGGTTTGACGAAGTGCCAAAAGCGTAGAAATGGGTATTGTTTTCCAAAATAATTATTAACTTTGCAAGTAATCAGCAAAATATAAGAAAAAGACAGAATCCGACGACTATATGGACGACGATAAGACAAAAGATAAAAACAACAATACCGGTCAGGACGACGAGCTCACGGTAGACCAGCACTCCGACTATCAGCCTGCCGACCGTTTTGACGCTTCGGCGGTGCATCATCTCTCGGGCATGTACAAGAACTGGTTTCTCGACTATGCTTCGTACGTCATCTTGGAGCGTGCCGTGCCTCATATCGAGGACGGCTTGAAACCCGTTCAGCGCCGCATCCTCCATACGATGAAGCGTATGGACGACGGACGCTACAATAAAGTGGCCAACATCGTGGGCGAGACGATGAAGTTTCACCCGCACGGTGATGCCTCCATCGGCGATGCCCTCGTGCAGCTCGGACAGAAAGATCTGCTCATAGACACGCAGGGTAACTGGGGAAATATCCTCACGGGCGATCGTGCCGCCGCGCCCCGATATATCGAGGCGCGCCTGTCGAAGTTCGCCCTCGAGACGGTGTTCAATCCCAAGACGACGGAGTGGCAGCTGTCCTACGACGGTCGAAACAAAGAGCCGGTGACCCTTCCCGTGAAGTTCCCGCTGCTCTTGGCGCAGGGAGCCGAGGGTATCGCAGTGGGCTTGTCTTCAAAGGTGTTGCCACATAACTTCAATGAGCTCTGCGATGCCGCCATCCATTATCTGCGTGGCGAGGCGTTTCATCTCTATCCCGACTTCCCCACGGGCGGTGCCATCGACGTGTCTAAGTACAATGACGGACAGCGCGGTGGTGTCGTGCGTGTCCGGGCGAAGATAGAGAAGAAGGATGCCAAGACCCTGGTCATCACCGAGGTGCCTTACTCGAAGACGGCAGCCTCGTTGCAGGATTCCATCACGAAGGCCATCGAGAAAGGCAAGATCAAGGCGCGTAAGGTCGTTGACATGACGGCACGCCACGTGGAGATCCAGGTGATCCTCGCACCGGGGGTGTCACCCGACAAGACCATCGACGCCCTGTATGCCTTCACCGACTGCGAGATCAATATCTCACCCAACTGTTGTGTCATCGAGGATGACAAACCGCAGTTCCTCACCGTCTCCCAGGTGCTGCAACATTCCACGGACCGAACGATGGGACTGTTGCGCAAGGAGTTGGAGATCCGTAAGGGCGAACTGGAGGAACAGCTCTTCTTCGCTTCCCTGGAACGGATCTTCATCGAAGAACGGATGTACAAGGAGAAGGATTTTGAGCAGGCTCCTGACCAGAAAGCCGTGCTGAAGTTCCTCGACACGAAGTTCGCCCCATGGAAGCCGAAGCTCATCCGTGAGATTCGTGACGACGACTATCTGCGCCTCTTGGAGATCAAGATGCAGCGTATCCTTAAATATAATAAGGATAAGGCCGACAAGCTCATGGCAAAGATGAAAGCCGACATCAAAGGCATTGAGCATGACCTGGCTCACATGACCGACGTGACAATCGCCTGGTTTGAGCATCTCAAGGAGACCTATGGCAAGGAGCATCCGCGTCTGACGGAGATCCGCTCCTTCGATAACATTGAGGTGACGAAGGTCGTCGAAGCCAACGAGAAACTGTATATCAACCGTCAGGATGGGTTCATCGGCACGGGACTGAAGAAAGACGAGTTTGTGTGCAACTGCTCCGACCTCGACGATATCATCATCTTCTATCGGGACGGAAGGTATAAGATCATCAAGGTTGCGGATAAGATCTTCGTTGGGAAGAACGTGCTTTGGACACAGGTGTTCAAGAAGAACGACAAGCGCACCATCTACAATGTCGTTTACCGCGACGGTAAGAAAGGTCCTTATTATATCAAGCGTTTCAACATCACCTCTGTCATCCGTGACCGTGAGTATGATCTGACACAGGGTACGCCGGGTTCGCGTGTGGCTTACTTCACAGCGAACCCCAATGGTGAGGCGGAGGTCATCAAGGTGACATTAGAGCCGGACCTGACGAAACGCAACCAGCCGCTGTTCTTGGAGAAAGACTTCTCTGAGGTTCTCATCAAAGGCCGTAATGTCAGGGGTAACCTGGTGACGAGAAGAACCGTGAAGCGAATCTCGCTCAAGAGTCATGGACACTCGACGCTCGGCGGACGCAAGGTGTGGTTCGACACCGATGTGCGACGGCTCAACTATGACGGTCGCGGCAAGTACCTGGGAGAGTTCAGCGATGACGACAGTGTGCTCGTCATGCTCTCCGGCGGTAACTATTACATCACCGACTTCGATCTCAACAATCATTTTGAGGATAATATCTCGCTCATCGAAAAATATGATGCGCACAAGGTATGGACAGCCGTGCTGCTCGATGCTGACAACAGTGGCTATCCTTATCTCAAGCGCTTCATGCTTGAAGCCAGGAAGACCCCGCAAACTTTTATGGGCGAGAACAGCGAGAGCAAACTCCTGCTGCTCACGGGCACACCTTATCCTTATATCCGCGTGACTTTCGGTGGCGCTGACAGTGTGCGTCCGCCGATGGAGATCGATGCCGAGCAGTTTGTCGGTGTCAAAGGTTTCAAGGCCAAAGGCAAGCGGATCGCTACCTGGCAGGTCGATAAGGTTGAGGAGCTGGAGCCGCTGCGCCAGCCGGAGAAGCCCGGGCTCGGCAACGATGCCACGGAAGGAGAGACAGGCGATCAGGGAGAAGAAGATCTCGATCCCGATGCCGGCAAGTCGCGGCAGCAGATCATCGACGAGATGACGGGACAGCTCAACCTGTTTGACGACAAGTAAAGAAGCTATGCTCGGAGCCGTCGGTACTGGTAGCGAAAATACATGTATGAAAATGGACTATGAGAACATTCACTAAACCTATCATTTTTCTTGCCATGGTCTTGGCACTGTCGCTCACTGTCTCTGCCCCGGCTTCGGCTCAGATGGAGAAGGCGAGCCTGATAAGTGTCGGGCATACGAACCTGCTCGACACCTATCTCTCGCAGGAGAAGGCTACCGGGCTGGAGCTTCGTTACACATGGGAGAAAGCCAACCGCAAACCCGTGAGGGCTGCTGCCGACAGCCTGCCGCGGGGCGAGTCCTTGTCTCATTGGTCGTATCTCTTTTCACAGGAGGCTTTTATTACCAATGCCGGAACACGGGGCAACTCCAACTCTTTCTTGGGAGCGACTTATAACCTCCGTTATGGCTGGCACTATAACATCGACCCTAAGCCGTTGAATATCCGGGTGGGCTTGCTTGCCGACTTTGTCCTTGGCGGACTCTACAACACCCGTAACAGCAATAATCCGGCACAGATGAAGCTGTCGCTGAACATCGATCCCGCTGTCCTGGCGACATGGCGGTTCCGTATCAAAGGTAAGCCCTTCGCCCTGCGTTATGAAGCCGCGATGCCGTGGATAGGTGTTGCCTTCTCGCCCAACTACGGGCAGAGCTACTATGAGATCTTTACACGGGGCAACTACGACCACAATGTGGTGTTTGTCTCACCCTTCTCCGGCGTGCAGCTCCACCAGATGCTCACGGTCGATTTCCGGTTGTGGCGCACCACGTTCACGGTCGGTTATCTGGCTGATATCCGCCAGATGCGGGCTAACAGTCTGAAGTATCATCAGTATACACATGCGTTCACGATAGGGTGGAGGTATTAGAAATGGAGGACCGAAGATGAAGAAGATTTTGAGGCTGTTTTCGTTCTTGTTTCTTGCCTTGTCTTTCACGGCGTGCGTCGATGAGGATGTGTATGAAGACTCGCCGTTGGGCAATTTCGAGGCGTTGTGGAAGATCATGGATGAGCATTACTGCTTCTTTCAAGAGAAAGGTGTCGACTGGGACTCTGTCCATGCCGTCTATGCGCCCCGTTTCAACGCGGGCATGACCGATGATCAGGAGTTGGAGGTGTTGGGCAATATGCTTGCCGAACTCAAGGACGGTCATGTCAACCTCTTTGCTAGCTTCGACTACAGCCGTTACTGGGGATTCCACGAAGATTATCCGAAGAACTACAGCGACACGCTTGCACGCCATTATTTAGGAACCGATTACCGTATCTCCAATGGGTTCAAATATCGTATCATGGATGACAATGTCGGCTATCTGCGCGTATCCTCGTTTGAGGACACGATAGGTGCCGGCAACCTTGATGACATCTTATTATATTTGCAGCCGTGTCTGGGCATTATCATTGACCTTCGCGACAATGGGGGCGGGATGTTAACTGCAGCCGAGGCGCTTGCCGCGCGTTTTACCGACAAGGAGATCCTTGTTGGATACATGCGGCACAAGACGGGCAAGGGGCACAACGACTTCTCTGACATGGAAGAGCAGACACTCAAGCCAGCCAAGGGCATCCGCTGGCATAAACCCGTCGTAGTGCTGACAAACCGGTCCGTGTATTCCGCTGCCAACGAGTTTATCAAATATATGCGTCACTGTCCCCAAGTCACGATTGTGGGAGACCGGACGGGCGGCGGTGCCGGTTTGCCGTTCTCTTCGGAGCTGCCCAACGGGTGGAGCATCCGTTTCTCTGCCTGCCCGATGTATGACACCGACAAACAGAGTACAGAGAATGGTATCGAGCCCGACATCAAGGTCGGACTGCGTACAGATGATTTCCAGCGCGGCAGAGATACTATGATAGAAACTGCGCGGGCAAAGCTTCGTAAAATTTAAGTAACACCAATATATATCAGAAAGACAGAAGGTTATAATCATGAACCAATATTCAACGATAATCTCTCAAAGCCTGAATATCCGGGCTGAACAGGTGGAAGCCGTCATTGAGCTCCTCGATGCCGGGGCTACCATCCCCTTCATCAGTCGTTACCGTAAGGAGGCAACGGGCAACCTCAATGAGGTGCAGGTGGCTGCCGTCAGTGACCTCTATGAGAAACTGAAAGAACTGCAGAAGCGCAAGGAGACGATCCTTAAGACCATCGACGGTCAGGGAAAGCTCACGGAGGAACTGCGGCACCGTATCTCCCAGTCGTGGGATGCCACAGAGATAGAGGATCTCTATATGCCTTACAAGCCGCGTCGCCGCACGCGGGCGCAGGTAGCACGGGAGCATGGCCTGGAGCCGTTGGCAAAGGTCATCATGAACCAGAAAGAGCATTATCCCGACATGGCTGCCCAGCGCTTCGTCAAAGGCGAGGTGAAAGATGTGGAACAGGCGATCAAAGGAGCCCAGGATATCATCGCAGAGGATATATCCCTCAATGAGGGCACCCGGCAGACGGTGCGCCGCGACTTCCAGCGTGAGGCGACGATCGTCTCGCGCGTCGTTCCCAAGATGAAAGACGAGGACAAAGCACAGAAATACAGTGATTATTTCGCGTTTTCGGAGGAGCTGCGCCGCTGCTCTTCCCACCGTCTGCTCGCCATGCGTCGTGGTGAGGCGGAGGGTGTGCTGCGTGTGAGCATCACCGGAGATGACGAGGGAAATATTGAGCGGCTCAAACGGCATTATGTCCACGGCTTCGGACCTTGTCAGACGCTTGTCGCTGAGGCTGTGGAGGACAGCTACAAACGACTTGTCGAACCCTCGATAGAGAATGAATTTGCGGCGCTGAGCAAGGAAAAAGCCGACGAGGAGGCTATCCATGTGTTTAAGGAGAACCTCCGGCAGTTGCTCCTCGCTGCGCCGCTCGGACAGAAACGTGTCATGGGTGTGGATCCGGGCATCCGCACAGGCTGTAAGGTCGTCGTGCTCGATGCACAGGGCAACCTGCTCTATCACACCGTGGTCATGGCTGTCGGTGGACGAGAGGACGGGCAACGGGCGCAACATGCCTTGCAGCAGTTTGCGGACATCGCGCATAAGTGGCGTGTGGACGCTGTCGCTTGCGGCAACGGTACGGCGTCGCGCGAGACCTCCGATATCCTGCGACAGATAAAGGATATTCCGACCTATGTCGTGTCGGAAGACGGCGCGAGTATCTATTCGGCTTCGGAGATAGCGCGCGAGGAGTTTCCCGACGAGGATGTCACGGTGAGAGGGGCTGTGTCTATCGGCCGTCGGCTCATGGATCCGCTCGCCGAGCTGGTGAAGATTGATCCGAAGAGTATCGGCGTAGGACAGTACCAGCACGATGTGGACCAGACAAAGCTCAAGCACAGTCTCGACCAGACGGTGGAGCTCTGCGTCAATGCCGTAGGCGTGGATGTCAACACGGCGTCGAAGAACCTGCTGACCTATGTCTCCGGCCTGGGCCCGGTACTGGCACAGAACATTGTCGACTATCGCAAGGAGAACGGTCCGTTCACCTCCCGTGCGCAGTTGAAGAAAGTGCCGCGTCTCGGTCCGTCCGCCTTCCAGCAGTGCGCCGGCTTCCTCCGTATCCCGGGAGCGAAGAACCCGCTCGATGCTTCTGCCGTGCACCCCGAGAGTTATCCGATCGTGGAGAAGATGGCGCAGGACTGTGGCTGCACCGTGGTGGACCTGATCAAGAACCCCGAGGAGCGGAAGAAAGTGGACATCAATAAATATGTGACGAAGACGGTGGGTCTGCCTACGCTCACCGATATCATGAAGGAACTTGAGAAGCCCGGCCGTGACCCGCGTGGCAAGGCTGAGACCTTCGAGTTTGATCCGCGGGTCCATACCCCTGAAGACCTCGTGCCGATGATGGAACTGCCTGGTATCGTGACGAATATCACCAACTTTGGCGCCTTCGTCGATATCGGTGTGCATCAGGACGGTCTGGTGCATATCTCGCAGCTTGCCGACAAGTTTGTGCGCGATCCGAATGATGTGGTGAAGCTCCATCAGCATGTGCGCGTGAAGGTGCTCGACGTGGACAAGCGCCGCCACCGAATCTCGCTGACGATGAAAGGTGTTGCCCAGCATTAGAGAGAATAGGAGTTGCTAACATCAGGCAGCAAGGTATAGCCCAGCATTAGGATCCTGAAAGGTTCAAAGAATAAGGGCGGCCTCCCGGTCGCCCTTGACAACTATAAAACTTGGATCTTGTATTGTGATCCTTATGCAGGACTCTTCATCCTGAAAAGTACACGCTATGTATCTGTTTATGCTTCGGTGTTGTAGGCAGCGAGCATCCAGACGGTCTTCTCCTGTGCGGTGAGATAGTCGCTCATGAGCGCTGCCGTCACCTCGTCTCCAGCCTCGTCTGCAGCCGAGAGCACGTTTCGCTCTTCAGCGATGAGTGCCTTGAGGGTGTCGAGAACATAGCTCAGGCCAGTCTTCTCATCCTTTACGACCTCGAGCTCTTTCACGTTGGCGGTGTTGAGGTATGCCGAGAAGCGGTGCTCGGGTGTGCCGTCGAGCTGAAGGATGCGCTCTGCCACCTCGTCGACTTTCTCGGCGGTATCGTCGTACATCTTCTCGTACTGCTCGTGGAGTTGGAAGAAGCGGGGTCCCTTGACGTTCCAGTGGAGGTTGCGCAGATTGGTATAGTGAACCTGGAGATCAGCAAGGAGCTGAGACAGGGCGTTGACGACGTTCTTGACGTTGTTCTCGTTGAGTCCGGTGAATTGTAATGTCTTCATAATGTTGATATTTTTATTTGTTGATATTGTTATTTGTTTTATTACTTTGTTCTGGTAGAGAAGTGTTTTTCTTTTCTCTGGTGCAAAGATAGGAAGAAGATGATAATGCCACAACAGATTAAATCTATCGACTGATAGAGATACTCTATTAATGAATATAAGGGATTAATAATCATATAGTTATGACGATTCAACAATTGGAATATATTTTAGCGTTGGCTAAATACCGGCATTTCGCCAAGGCTGCTGACGCATGCCAGGTGACCCAGCCTACGCTGAGTTCGATGATACAGAAGTTGGAAGAGGAACTTGGCTGCAAGCTCTTCGACCGCCGCCAGCCGATCACGCCTACGCCCACAGGGGTAGCCGTGATTCGTCAGGCCAAGGAAGTGTTGTATCAGGCGCACAAGGTGAAAGAAACCGTGTGGGAGGAACAGCACTCGCTCAAAGGTACTTTCATCATTGGCGTGCTGCCGACCATAGCACCTTATCTCCTTCCGCGCTTCTTTCCGCAATTATTGAATGAATATACCGATATGGATGTGCGGGTGATCGAGTTGAAGACGAACATGATCAAGCGGGCGTTGGAGGAACAGACGATCGATGCGGCGATCCTGGCACGCGTCGACGGGCTCGACGATCTCAGCCTGACCACATTATATTATGAGCAGTTCTACGCCTACGTCTCTGAGAACGATCCGCTCTTCAGCCATAAGGTGGTGAAGACGACCGATCTGACGAACGGCTTCCTCTGGTTGCTCGATGAAGGTCATTGCTTCCGCGACCAGTTGGTCAAGTTTTGTCAGCTTCCGGCCGCCAGTCGCAGTAAGAAAGCCTATACCTTAGGCAGTATAGAGACGTTCATGCGCATGGTAGAGCACGACAAGGGCATCACCTTCATCCCGGAGCTTGCCGTCCATCAGCTCACGGACCAGCAACGGCGTCTCGTCCGACCTTTTGCTTTGCCGATTCCTACACGGGAGATCATCATCGCTACCCGTAAAGATTTTATACGTAAGTCGTTGCTTGCGTTCCTTGTCGAGCGCATACAGCAGTGTGTCCCCCAGGGAATGCTGAGGCCAGAGCCCACGGCGAGGATCGTATGAGAGTGAGTTAAGAGTTAAGAGTTATGAGTTTTGAGTTAAGGGTTATGAGTTAAGAGTTGTGAGTTAAGAGTTATGAGTTGAATAATAATCTGTTGATGATTAAGTAGTTGGAACGTGTAATAGGTTTTGTCTATTGGCAGATAGAAAATATCTGTTGTGAGGTCGTTGGGATCATGCTATCTTTGCAGCGTCAAAAGGACAAGGACATGATAAGAAAGATCATTCCATAAACAGATAACATATTCATCAATAACAAAATTCAACCAACTATGCAGACAATTATCAATCAACACGCACCCGAGTTCACCGTTCAGGCATTCCAGCAGGGCAACTTCAAGACAGTGTCCAACAAAGATATCGAGGGCAAGTGGGCTCTGTTCTTCTTCTATCCCGCCGACTTCACTTTCGTCTGCCCCACCGAGCTTGAGGATCTTTCCAACAAGTATGACGAGCTTCAGGCACTCGGCGTGGAGGTCTTCTCCGTGAGCACCGACAGCCACTTCGTTCACAAGGCCTGGCACGACACCTCCGACCGCATTGCCAAGCTGAAGTATGCCATGCTCGCCGACCCCATCGCCGTGCTCTCACGCGGCTTCGGCGTGTATAAGGAGGATGAGGGCGTGGCTTACCGCGGCACTTTCCTCGTCGATCCAAACGGCCTGATCAAACTCTGTGAGATCCAGGACAATGCCATCGGGCGCAACGCTGACGAGCTCGTACGCAAAGTGAAGGCTGCGCTCTATGTAGCAAGTCACGACGGCGAGGTATGCCCCGCCAAATGGCAGGAGGGCGAAGAGACACTCAAGCCAAGTATTGACCTTGTCGGAAAACTCTAAGGTGCTGACTATGATCGACAGAGAAACATTAAATCAGGTAAAAGGCGTGCTCCGGACTCTGGGCACGCCCCTTACCCTTTCCGTCACCCGCGATGTGAACGGAAAACATGCGGTGACCTTCAGTGAGTTTGTGGAAGAAGTAGCGTCGTGCTCCGACAAGCTCCGTGTAGTGTATCATGACGGCGCAGATTTCTCATTCTCCATTCTTAAAGATGGTCGGGACACGGGTATCTCCTTCCGTGGAATCCCCAACGGCCATGAGTTTTCGTCCCTGTTGTTGGCTTTGCTCAACGCCGACGGTCAGGGCCGTAACCTTCCCGACGAGGCGTTGGCGCGACGCATCAAGCGGCTGCGGGGACCGTTGAACCTCTCGACCTACGCCTCGCTGACCTGTACCAACTGTCCCGATGTGGTCCAGGCGCTGAATGTCATTGCCTTATACAACGACGGCATCAGCCATGAGATGGTTGACGGCGCACTCTACCAGGAAGAGACCGACCGGTTGGGCATCCAGGCCGTGCCCAGCGTGTTTTGTAACGGCAAGTCGCTTCATGTGGGACGAGGAGGCCTTGGCACCTTGCTCGGGAAGCTCGAGAAAATAGCGGGCACGGACAACGGGAAAGAGGAGCCGGAGACATACGACTTTGATCAAGTCGTCCTCGGTGCCGGTCCTGCCGGTGTGGCTGCCGCCGTCTTCTCAGCCCGTAAAGGCCTGAAGGTCGCTGTTGTCACCAAGCAGATAGGCGGACAGGTCACGGACACCTCAGCCATTGAAAACATTATCGCCGTTGGTGAGACCTCAGGTACGCAGCTCGCTGCTGACCTCCTCTCGCAGTTGGAGCACAACAACGTCTCGGTGTTCACGAACCGCACGTTCACGTCTCTACAGGTAGATGGCTCCGTGAAGAAGGTCGTCACCGATGGGGGTGAGGTGTTCCAGGCCCCGCAGATCATCATTGCCACAGGCTCGAGTTGGCGCACTTTAGGGTTGGAGCATGAAGACCAATACATGGGTCATGGCATCCTTTTCTGTCCGCATTGCGACGGACCCTTCTACAAAGGCAAGAAAGTAGCGGTGATAGGCGGTGGCAACAGTGGGGCAGAGGCTGCCATCGACCTTGCCGGCATCTGCAGCCACGTGACGTTGGTGGAGTATGCGGAGACATTGAAAGCCGACTCTGTGCTTCAGGAGAAGCTTCGCTCACTGCCTAATGTGGAGATCCTCACTTCCACGCAGACCCTGGAGCTCCATGGCGACGGCAATCGTCTCACGGGCATTGCGTTGAAGAACAGGTTGACCAATGAGGAAGCAGAACTTGATGTCGACGGCCTCTTCCTCCAGATAGGCCTCGTGCCCGGCACAAGCCTGCTCAAGGGCATCGTGGCACTTAATGAGCGTGGAGAGATCATCGTCGATGACCATAATCGTACGAGTGTTCCCAATGTATATGCTGCAGGTGTCGTCTCAACCGTTCCGTTCAAACAGATCATCATCTCCATGGGCGATGGTGCCAAAGCCTCCCTTGCTGCTTTTGAAGACAGAATGTATAACAAATAAGCAGCCATGCGGAAACAGATGGATAGAAAACAAGAACAGGCAACAGTCTCTCGACTATTGCCTGTATATTGTGTGAATTACGATTAATTCATCTTTGTTTGAGCTCGATTGAAGGTTTCCGCCTCTCGGCGTCAACCAACCATCTTGCATCAAATGTTACCTGAAAACTTAAACCAATCTTTAACCTAAAATACTAATAACCTTTGAACTAAAAAACAATCTATCAAAACCTAAAAACTAAAAACCTATATGAAAAATCTACTAACTTGTTCAACTTTAAACCTTGAGGTGTTACCCTCTTGATTACGTGTGCAAAGGTACTGTGTTTTTCGAAACCTCACAAGTGTTTTGTGGAAAAAGTGATAGGAAAAGGTTGATTATTGATGTAAATCAACAGTTTGTGTGCGAGCACACTGATTATTTTACTTTCGTTTACTTTTGTTTTAACTCCTTTCATGTTTCGACGCGGAAGATTAATATCTGAGTCCTCCTAATGGGCAACATTGCACAGGGCTCCGCTATTGTTCTATGGATTACACTTTGTGCGTGATCTTTTAACCAATGCATATTAATATCTTCCACACAAAAAAACCGTAGGCGCTTCCCAGCGACTACGGCACTTGAATTGGGTGGGTGGTGATGGATTCGAACCACCGAAGGCAAGAGCCAGCAGATTTACAGTCTGCCCCATTTGGCCACTCTGGTAACCACCCGTGCTTTTCAAAAGCGTTTGCAAAGTTAATGCTTTTATCTGTTATAAAATAAGATTCCTTCTGCTTTAACAATTGATTAACATTCTGTGATTACTGAAAGTCATAAGGCTAAAATAAAAAATGAAACGATGCAGGCACTTATGTGAACCTTCATCATTTCATTTCTTATATCCTCAATCGTATGTGCAAAGATAGTGATGTTCGGAGATCTTACATGTGGAGAATATCGGATTCGAACCGATGACCTCTTGCATGCCATGCAAGCGCTCTAGCCAACTGAGCTAATCCCCCGTGAAGATTCCTCACAATAACAGTTGCAAAGGTAAAGGATTATTTTCTTTTCCGCAAATTTTTTCGGAAGTTTTTTATCCGAATTATCAGTTGACGACAAAGTAGTCGCTTTTGATCGTCACATTGAAAGCGCCCATACTGTTGAACAGTTCCGCGGCTTTTTCCGGAGCGTCACTGCCACGCATGAAGAAATGGATGCGTCGGTTGGCAGCGTGGTGTGTTGTCCTTTTACCTCGTCTTCTTACCTAAGGCACCATAAACGATCTTTGCGATGAGCGGGCGTGAGGTCTCTTCTGTGAGCCCGTGGCCGAGACGTCCGTAGATGAACGGCACCTCAAGTCCTTTAATACAATAATGAGTGATGTCGGCTACCATGTCGATATTCTCGATGTCGAACTCACCGTCAGCCTTCCCTTCCGCATAAACCTTGCGGAAGAGCTCCATCTCGTCCTCGTCGAAGTTCTTGCGTACCTTTTCCACCGTCCAGATGTTGCGGAAGAACTCAGCGCGCAGGTTGCCGTTGCGCACGACGGTCTCTTTGATAGAGATGAGATGGGTATAGATAAGCTCAATGATCTTGTCCTGTGGCGGAATGCGCTTGGCCGCCACCTCGTCGAGCTTGTCGCTCAGACGCTCCAGCTCCGATTCGATGACTGCATAATAGATGTCTTCTTTGCGGTTAAAATAGGTGTAAAGCGTACGGCGACCTTTCCCTGACGCCACGGCGATGTCGTTCATCGTTGTGCCGTTGAGACCCTTCTTGGCAAAGAGCTGGCGCGCCACGTCGACCAGCTTTTGCCGCGTTTTGGATATCGACATTGGCTTATCTTTTAATAATTGCACGGATACTGCACATTATGTTTCCTTGTGCAAAATTATTAATTTTGAGTGAGACAGGCAAAGTTGCAGAAGAAAAAGACGACTAATGTGACATTTTTTAAGAATTGCCTCAGGTTGTCCCGATCATCTTTACCTTCTGCTCAAACTCATCGCGCTTGCCGAGAGCGCCGTTGCGCACTTTGGCGCGGTAGTTATAGATGGTGTTGACCGAATAGTGGAGGCATTCGGCAATCCTCGTGCTGTCGTCCATGCCTAAGCGGATGAGGGCGAAGACGCGGAGAGGAGTAGTGAGTCGCTTGGGATTGCTGAGCACAAACTGTGCGTCGGGCCGCAGCAGGGCGTTGATCTGTTCGATGAAGGAAGGGAAAAGATTGAGGAACACTTCATCGAAATGCTCGTAGAGCGCCTCCATGTCCTTGCTTTTCATGCCTGCGGTGCGTGTCAGCTCCAGCACTTTGTCGAATTGCCGGTTCTTTACCAGTTTGTTGACCGAGAGTCGCAGCTTGTCGAGCTTGTCGATATAGAGCGAGCAGGTGGTGAGGAACCGCCCTATGTACGCCTCTTTCACCCGGCTGCTCTCGTCGAGCTGCCGGTTAGCCTCCGCGAGCCGTTGCCGTTGCCGCATCAGGTAAGCTAAGGAGATGAAGAGAACGACCGACAGCAGTGTAGCCAGAACGGCGAGAAGAACGAGCTGCCGGTTGTTCTCCGCCTCTTTCTTTTGAAAGTTAGTGTCGATATTTCGCAGGATCGGTGAGATCTGCCAGCTGCGCGTACGTGCACCAAAGAGGTCGGCAAACTGCCACGCATGGTCTATGTAGCGGTGGGAGCGGTCGATGTCACCGGCTTTGTCGAGCATGTGGGCGAGGATCCAGAGCGAAGCCTGGTCTGTCACGGCGTTGTGGATGTCGGCTAATGCCGACTCGGTGAGCCAGTAGAGCGCTTCTTCTTCACGGCCCATGCCCGACAGCTCCACATAGCGGAAATAGGCTACGATGGCAAAGGTGTGGCTGCCTGCGGGTGCCAGCTTCAGCCGGAGGTCGTTGTACCGGAGCGCACGGGCAAAGTCTTTATGGCTGGAGCACTGCTCCTCGCGTTTCCTAAGGGCCGTCTCGCCCGATGCCGGAAACACCATGAATATCGAGTCGCGGTAGGCATCGGCCTTTCGGAAATAATCTTTATTCAGTTGCTTGTCGCTCGTGTAAGATCCCATCTCGCCGTAGACATGGTTCAGCGCATAATAGTAGTTTTGCCATCCCGTTGGGTCCAGCTCCCGTCTGTTCACTTGGCCGAGGGTCGTCAGTGCTTCGGGATAATAGCCTGCTATAGAAAATTGTGTGGCTTTCAGCGCCAGGCACGACTGCGCGAAGGCCGTGTTCCCCAGAGCCTTGCTGAGCGCGATGCAGTGGCTGAGATAAGTGATGGCCGAGTCGGTTTGGAAAGCCGTGTAGTCTTTGTAGATTTGATAGCAGAGATTGAGCTGTTGGCGTGGGGCGCGTGCCGCACGCAGCCGGGCTTTCTCGCGGGAGAGCCGTCGCTCGTGGGCTGAGATATATTGGGCACTGTGCTCCAGGACTTCGTCGAGCTTGTGGTATTGTGCTGAAAGGTCGTAGGCCGTGGCGGGCAGAGCCGAAGCCAGCAGCACGGCTATGAGGGTGAGGAGGGGAAGTATAGTTTTTGTTTTCACGGATAGCGTAGTTACTTGTTCGCTTGCAAAGTTACAATAAAAAATGTAGTCAGACAACGGTTTTCAGTGCATGATTTTCGATATTTTCTATTTGGGGGCATTTCATACGTTCTAAACTTTTGCAAGTGAATGTTTCAATTGGGCGGAAACATCCCTCATTCGCATGTTACAGGCCTATGAAAGCACAGACAAAAAAGCTATGAATGTTTTTTACAAAAAGTAAAAAGTCAGGACAATGGAAATTCGCGAAAGAGAATGCGAAATTGGGGTGTTCCGGCCGAAAGCAGCGTGAAAATGAATCAGAGAACGGACCTTTCTACGGTTATGAAGCCGGCCTAACGGTGTAAGGTAGGTGACATAACCGTTATATGTAGGTGACTTAACCGTTGAATGTTGGTGACCTAACCGTAGTTAGGTCGGCGATCTGAACGGGCTGAAAATGGTTCCTGAGCGCTTAAAATTTGCAATCTGCTGATTGATAGCAATTTAACAACTCGGCTCATTTTCGCGTTTTTTTCGTGCAAGGATCCTTTTGTTTGAAAAGAATCGATTCTCAGCGGGGGTTGCGGAAAAAATATGTTGACAGTTTCTTTCAACATCTCAACCTCAATCAATGTCTTGTGACTGGGAAAATGGTTTTCCATCGTATGGTGATACTAACCCCAAAGATATCGAAAGCAGGTCGGAGAAGGCAGTTGATGGGAACACTGGCTTACAGGGATGGCCCGGATAGACGATTCTTTCAATCTGTCGCTTGCTTTTGGCTTATTAAAGCGCCATTTTCTACCACTAAAATGAATTTTGTTAAAAAACATAATAGTTTGATTATAAGCAAAATAATCAATTATAATGCCTCATTTTTACCACTTTTTGTTCCCTAAGGCTTTCAACGTATTGTTTTTATGCTTAACTTTGCGATCAGTAAATCAATCAGCACAAAATATTCATCAGTCTCCATCCACACAGCCTGTTGAAAATCTAACGATTATTATAAAAACTGTATTATAAAAACTAAAAATTATGATGGACAAACAAAAGAAAACCTCAGCCATCAGTTGGTTGCTGACCATGCTCTTCATGGTTGTGTTTGCCACGCCGTCCTTTGCCCAGACCGGCAAAGTATCGGGTACGGTGGTCGACACTGACAACCAGCCCATCGTCGGTGCCTCTGTCGTAGCCCCCGGCGGGCGCGCAGGCACCGTGACCGACCTGTCTGGTCATTTTTCCTTAAATGTAAAGCCGGGCACTGCCTTACAGATCACTTATGTGGGCTTCAAACCCGTGACCGTGAAGGCCGGATCGTCTATGAACGTGGTGATGGAAGAAGACAACAACATGCTCAACGAGGTCGTCGCCATCGGTTACGGCACCGTGAAGCGTAAAGATGTCACGACCGCCGTCTCTACTGTCTCGGCCGAAGATCTCTCAACGCGTCCTATCGTCTCGGCCGTGCAGGGCATGGAGGGTAAGGCCGCCGGACTGCAGATCTCTCAGGCCAGTGGTACTCCGGGTGCCACACCTACGATTCGTGTGCGTGGTACTACCTCACTGAACGGCAGCAACGCTCCGCTCTTCGTTGTCGACGGAGTGCCGATGACCGACATCTCCTTCCTCGAAGCCAACGACATCGACAACATGCAGGTGCTCAAGGATGCTTCCTCGGCTGCCATCTACGGTTCGCGCGCGGCCAACGGTGTCATCATTATCAACACCAAGCAGGGCAAGAAAGGCGTGGCCAAAGTCTCGCTCAACGCCCATTACGCTTTCAACACGGTGCGTGATAACCAGAAGTCGCTCAACGCAACTCAATACAAGGAGCTGATGGATGAGATCGGACTTATCAAACTGCCCGACGGACTCACCGACCAGACCGACTGGAAAGATGAGGTCTACCGCACAGGCGGCGTGCAGGATTATCAGCTGCAGGTGACCAACGGCAACGACCGCATGCGCTACATGATCTCCGGAGGATACACCGGAGAGAACGGTGTCATCATCACCTCAAACTTCAAGCGCTACAACGGACGTGTATCGCTCGACAACGACATCAAGCCCTGGCTCAACCTCAGTGCGAACATCAACTATTCCGACTATACCTATAAAGGTACAGGAATCATCAGCGGTACAGGTGCCAATCGCGGCGGCGTAGTGCCGGCCATCGTGGCCACACCTACTTACGCACCCATTTGGGATCCTGACAATCCTAATCAGTACTACACAACCTTCTATGGTGCCAACATCGACTCGCCGTTGGAGAGCATCGCCCGCACGAAGGACAACAAGAGCAACAACGCCCGCCTCATTGCTACGGGCAAGGCTATAGTGAAGTTTACCAAGGATCTCAACTGGTCGTCGTCCTTCACCCTCGACCGTACGCAGACTACGACCACCAACTTCCTCGACCCCGTCTCGACGCACGACGGCCGCGACACGAAAGGTGAGGGTTCCGACAACCGCTATACCAACCAGCTCCTCATCTGGGACAATGTGGTCAACTGGAAGCATCAGTTTGGCAAGCATGGCCTCGAAGCCATGGCAGGTTCGTCCTGGACGAAGAGCGACTGGAAGCACAGCTACATCGACGGATACGACTATGCCGACGACAAGATCAAGACCCTCAACGCGGCCAACCGCATCTCGTGGACAGGCACCGGCTCCGAGGAGTCGCAGTGGGCCATCATGTCTTACTTCGCCCGT
This sequence comes from uncultured Prevotella sp., assembly GCA_900315955.1. Taxonomy (GTDB): domain Bacteria; phylum Bacteroidota; class Bacteroidia; order Bacteroidales; family Bacteroidaceae; genus Prevotella. Next base: position 24,944 of record ONBC01000022.1, on the reverse strand, counting down.
GTGCAATACAACTGGAATGATACCTACATGCTTACGGGCAATATCCGTGCTGATGGCAGCTCCAAGCTTGCTCCCGGACATCGCTGGGGATGGTTCCCGTCTTTCTCTGCCGCCTGGCGTATCTCCAACGAGGCGTTCATGAAGAACATTTCCTGGATCAACGACCTTAAGCTCCGTGGCGGATGGGGCGAGACCGGTAACCAGAGCGGCTTGGGCGACTACGGCTATTTGGCACAGTACAACATCAATCGCGTGCAGTGGTTCGGTGAGGGCTATGATGTCAATGCCGTGCCAACGCGCACACAGTCGACACTCAGCAACCCCGAACTGACCTGGGAGTCGACCCATCAGGTGGATATCGGCTTCGATCTCACGGTGCTCAACAACCGCATCACGGTCTATGCCGACTATTACTATAAGCGCACGAAGAACATGCTCATGGGCATCACGCTCCCCGCAGGATCGGCTGCCGCCCGCAGCCTCACCTACAACGGTGGCGAGATGGAGAACAAAGGATTTGAGTTCACCATCAGCTCCAGGAACTTGACGGGAGCCTTCAAGTGGAACACCGATTTCAATATGTCGTTCAACCGCAACAAGCTCAAGAGCCTGAAGTTTGTGCCTATCCAGTGGGCAGCCGGCACCTCGGAGGTCGTGTCCGAATACGTTGTCCGCAATGTCCCCGGGCGTCCGCTTGGCAGCTTCTACGGGTATGTGGCAGAAGGTGTCGACCCTGAGACCGGCGACATGATCTATAAAGATGTGAACCAGGACGGTATCGTCTCGGCTTCCGACCGTACCTACATCGGCGACCCGAACCCCGACTTCACTTACGGCATGACGAACACCTTCTCGTATAAAGGCTTCGACTTGAGCATTCTCATCCAGGGGACCTATGGCAACGATGTCTACAACGTCTCGCGCATGGAGACTGAAGGCATGTACGACGGCCGCAACCAGTCGACACGCGTGTTGCGTCGCTGGCAGATTCCCGGGCAGATCACCGATGTGCCACGGGTGAACTGGAACATCAAGAACTCGTCCTATTTTGTAGAGGACGGCAGTTATCTGCGTGTCAAGGACGTGTCGCTTTCTTACAATGTGCCGTTCAAGCTGATCAGCCGCATTGGGTTGACGAAGCTGCAGCCTTACGTCTCGGCCACCAACCTGCTCACGTTCACCAAATATAAAGGTCGTGACCCGGAGGTCAACCAGTATGGTGACAGTGGTGCTGTGCAAGGCCTCGACTGGGGTACTTATCCTTCCAGCCGCTCTTTCGTCCTGGGTGTGAAAGTAGAGTTCTAATTATTAACGGATCCTTTCTTAAACGTACAATTATGAAAACGAAATATATATTTTTGTGTGCTGCTTTCCTGACGGCGTTGGCCGGATGCTCGCTCGACTACGACCCCATCTCCACACCGTCGGAGCTTACGGAAGGCAAGCTCACCGACACCACGAAAGCCGTGCTCGCCGATCGTGACGCCGCTGTCTCACAGCGGAAGGCGATCTATGAACTGCTGCGCAACCGGCAGGAGCACATGCATCTCGACTATGTGCTGCTTGGCGACTGCCACGCCGACAATGCTTATGTGGGCACGGTGGGAGCTGAGGTGGTGCCTTATGAGACCAACACGATCGATGCCAGCAACCCCGATATGGCGCGTGATTGGAGCCGATATCTTGAGGATATCGCCAAGGCCAACGTGCTCATCAATGGCGTGGACCAGCTCATCAATGAAGGCAAGGTGACGGAGGCCGAGGGACGGCAGTGGAAAGCTGAGGGCGAGATCTTCCGCGCGCTCGACATGTTCCGCATGACCCGCATCTGGGGATCGCTGCCTATGGTGACATCCATTCCGAGAACGATCACCTCGGAGAACATCGATTCGGTATATCCTTCCTACTTCCCGCCAAGAGCCTCGACGGAAGAGTGCTATAAGCAGATTATCAGCGACTTGACCGATGCCGAACAATATGCTCCCGACTTCGACAATGCCGACCGCACCCTGCTCTCGAAGACGGTGGCGCAGGCGCTGCTCTGCAAGGTCTATGCGGAGAAAGCCGTGCAGGACTATGACAAGGTCATCAGCTATGCCGAAAAGGTGCGTGCCACGCCGGGACTGCAGCTCGAGCCCGACTTTGCCACACTCTGGGGATGGGATGACACAAAGAAGGACTGCGTGAAGCGCAACACCTCGGAAGGTATCCTCGAAGTGCACTGGTATTCAGGTGCCGGCAACTGGGAATCGTGGATGTTCGGCCGTTGTCTGGAGAATTATGACCAGTCGTTCTCATGGGCTAAGTGGGCTACACCGTCGCGCGACCTCATCAATGCCTTCGACAAAGAGGGTGATGACGTGCGTCGTGACCAGACGATCGTCTATTATGCCTGCGGATGGTCCAACTATTATCCGGCAGACCATTATCCGTTCATGTATAAGCTGCGCTCGGGTTACAACAATGAGTACATCCTCCGTCTTGCCGACATCATCCTCCTTGAGGCTGAGGCCTATGCCTATAAGGGAGACCTGCAGAACAGCGCGAAGCTCGTCAACATGATTCGTGAGCGTGCCAAGCTCAAGGATCTCGATGCCTCGAAGACGGGTTCGAAGGATGCCATGGTCGATGCCGTGCTCAATGAGCGTCGCCTGGAGCTGGCGCTCGAAGGACAGCGCTGGTTCGACCTCGTGCGCAACGGGAAGGTGGAGAGCGTGATGAACGATCTCAACAGCCGCGACTCCGGCCGTCTGCCGCTGGCAAAGGCTTACAACAACAACTCTTATCTCCTGCCTATTCCGCAGACTGCGCTCGACGAGAATGAGAACCTGACGCAGAATCCGGGATACTAAACAGCTGAATGAAATGACTAAGAAGTATATGATAGTTGATATATTAGCAACTGCGTTGGCTGCGTTGTTCATGGCCTGTGGCAGTTCGTCGGAGACCGGTGGGGAGACAACCTGCATTGACCCCGGAACCAACCCGAATGTTCCTTCCGCGGGCAAGGCCGTTGCCCCCCTGCTCACCTCGAACGCCACCGGAGCCTATGACCTTGCCGCTGGCTCCGCGGAAATCACGGAAGGGTCTACGATGGCTGCCACCGTGCTCCAGCTCGATGCGACGAAGACTTATCAGACGATGGACGGGTTTGGCTTCGCACTCACCTATTCGTCGTGCTATAACCTGCTGAAGATGAGTGCCTCCGACCGTGAGGCTTTCCTCAAAAAGACCTACAGCACGAAAGATGGATACGGTGTGAGCTATGCCCGCATTTCCCTTGGATGCAACGACTTCTCGAGCAGAGAGTACACGCTCTGCGACTCGAAAGGTCCCGACGATGATTTGCTCAAGAACTTTGCGCTGCAGAGTGATGAGAAAAACTACGTCATTCCGGTCATCAAGGAGATCCTCGCCATCAATCCGAACCTCAAGATCATCGCGTCGCCGTGGACCTGTCCGCAGTGGATGAAGGTGGACGACCTCACGACCGGAAAGCCTCACATGGCGTGGACCGACGGTCATCTCAACCCCGACTACTACGCGACCTACGCCGACTATTTCGTGAAGTTTGTTCAGGCAATGAAGGCTGAGGACATCGACATCTATGCCGTGACACCGCAGAACGAGCCGCTCAACAAAGGCAACTGCGCTTCGCTCTATATGCCCTGGGAAGAGGAGGCTCCTTTCGTCAAGGCATTGGCTGCCGACTTCGAGAAGAACAATCTGAAGACGAAGATCTATGTCTTCGACCACAACTACAACTACGACAACCTCAGCGACCAGCAGGATTATCCTGTCAAGGTCTACAATGCGCTCGGCAGTAGTTTTGCGGGTTCAGAACTGGTCGTCGGCGCTGCTTACCACGATTACGGAGGCAGCAACACCGAGCTCGACGACATTCATCAGCAGGCTCCCACGAAGGAGCTTATCTTCTCGGAGACCTCCATCGGTACGTGGAACGACGGCCGCAACCTCTCCAAGCGACTTGTTGCCGACATGAAGAACGTGCTCCTCGGTACCGTGAACCGCCATTGTAAGGCGGTGCTCGTGTGGAACCTCATGCTCGACGACAAGCTCGGACCTAACCTCGACGGTGGGTGTCAGACCTGCTACGGCGCTGTGGACATCAGCAACGGCTACAAGACGATCTCCAAGAACTCACATTATTACATCATCACGCATGCTTCTGAAGCTGTGGAGACCGGGGCGCAGCGCATCGGTACGAGCCGCGATCCGAAGCTCACGGGTATCACCCATGCCGAGTTTCTCAACCCCGACGGCACCTATGGCCTGCTGCTGCTCAACGAGGGCGCAGAAGCTCAGACGATGACCGTCAGCGACGGCAGCCGCCACTTCAAGGTGACGGTTCCGGCATCGGGCCTGGTGTCGTGTAAATGGAAGAAACAATGAACTATCGATAACAAAGAATCGACAAATAATATTGATTAATTATGAAAACATTCAAGATATTCTGCATGGCGCTGGTGGCTGTCCTTGGCCTCTCCGCATGCGATAACAGCGACGATGATCCGTTACCGCGCGGCGACGGCAACCCCGTGATCACTTCCCAGAACGTGCCGGCCTCCGCGCTCTTTGGCGACAGTCTCACCTTCACCGTCAACTGCAAGGATGAGGGTGGGGTAGCGTTGTCCACGCTGAAAGCCTACCTCTACTTCGACGACGAGGTCGTGGGGCAGACTACGATTCGAACGAAGAAGGAAGGCGACTATACGGGGAAGATCTATGTGCCTTTCCTCAAGAATATTCCTGATGGAAACGCAAAGCTGAAGCTCGTGCTGCAGAACATTCACTTCACTACCTCGGAGCAGGATATTGATGTCTCTGTGTCCAGACCGAAGTATGATTACATCAATTTTGTATCCGGTGACAAGACGTATAAGATGACACCCGATGCCTCCGATCCTTATCTCTTCTCCACCACGGTGGAGTCGGCTTCCAATCTGGTCTCCGGTTACTTCTCCGCACCGGCACAGGGCACGAGCGGCAACGAGGTAACCTTTGGCGAAGGGACAGATGGCTGCACACAAGGGGTGACTACGCCGCTGTCGTTTGTCAGCACAACGATCGGCAAGTTCAAGGTGACCTTCAACACCCTCACGTATGAGTACAAACCGGTGCTTGATCCGAATGCACCGCCTACAGAGATAACAATCGACAAGAACAATCTCTATTATTTCGGCGGTCTCATCCAGGGCATGAAGTATAAGTTCACGGACAGCGCTGTCGACGGAGCCGACTGGTACTATGATCCCGACTTCTTCACAAAGAACGCCGACGGCTCGTTCACCTTCAATGCTGTTACGGGTACTTACACCATTGCGGCAAACTACGACTACAAGTGCTTCCGTATCTGGGCCATGAACGGTGCCAATCCTGCCTCGCTCAACGACGATGGCACGGGTGCTGTATGGATCATCGGAGCTTCTTCCTTCAACAAGCCGTTGTTCATGCCATTCTTCCAGAACAATGTCAACTGGTGGACAGGTGTCGAGTATGATGTTTGCATGGCTCAGGTGAAGAACAAAGTGTATCAGGTGACGATGACGGTAGACAAACAACTCTACCACGACCCGACGACGATCAACTTCAAATTCTTCGGTCAGGCAGGCTGGGGCACGGAGTTCAAGGGCTCGGGTGGCGATCACCGCATCACCTCTACGAGCGATGTGTTCAAGATAGGTACGGGTGCTGATGGGCACGACGATGGCAACGTCTATGTGCCGAGCACGGTAACGCTCAACCCTGGCGATACTTGGGTGCTCACGCTTGACCTCACGAAAGGCGTAGCAAATGCGGTGCTCTCAGCGGTGAAGAAATAAGCCGACAGTCCCCTGCCTACTTTCTTCTCTATATGAATTCCCATCCTTTTTCTATGGATTGACAATAATATGAATGATCAATTCATGGAAAAGAATGGGAATTGAAGTTGATATTGCTTTTGTCCGGTATATGCCAATCGCATACGGATGCGGCGATGCTTCTGCCCAACAGCAGAACGCTGCCCTTGTAGCCGTTCCAAATGACTGACCTTACTGCGGTCAGGTAATGTGCCTAACGGGTGGTAAGGTCGGTGGCATAACCGTAGAAAGGTCGGTTCCCCATCTCTTTTCCTTACCCGACAAACCTGTTTTTAGCTTTTCGTACCTCCCATTTACGTTCTTTTTTGCACCATTCCCGTTGTCCTGACTTTTTGCTTTCTTGTAAAGAAAAATTAGTTTTCAGCACGGAAATAAGCATCTTGGGCACACACAAGACCTTCTTGTGGGAAGGGTGTCCTTATGACAAAAACAGGATAAGCTTTACGGTTAGCTTTGAATTACATCTCTATGTCAATTTCGTCAGTCATGTTTTGTGGGTAAATAATAAAGGTATATAATTCGCCATCGTTAATATATTCTTTGCTAAGGGAATAGTCTGCATCTTGCTTCAACAATATTTTTTTGTTATGGCCTTTATAAACCTTTGGCCCGGAGATGTGCCCGCCAAGCAGTACCTTCAGTCTGATGACTGCTTCTCTGTGATAGCATCCTCTCCCTTTCCCGAAATAATCAGACCAGATGGCAAGTCTGTTTCCCGGAGACAGCGCTGAGCCTGGGTTCTCCTCTTTCCCATTGAGTTTAATATCCACTCCACGGTAGATATATACGTCACCGTTTATGTTTTCTCCTTGAACAATAAGTTTCCCCGTTGAGGCATCATAGTCGCAGTCAATGGGTGTTCCGCCAATGCGGACAGCTATAGACCGCGGTCTGTTGCCTTTATCGGCATTTACGGTCGTCACCAAATTGTGTCCATACACAGCTTTCTCAGTCCCTGTGGTGCCGGAGCTTAGGCTTATGCCATCAAGACTCTCTCCCTGGTCAGATAACTTATCGGACAGAAGAACGCTGAATTTTTTCTCGAAGGCTACAGAGCGCCAGCCTGTTGGCGTAAGCACTTTCAGCACGTTGTCGTTAGCATCATAATAGAGCGATCCGATGATACCTTGTGCGTCTGCATTGATAGATGTACTGTCTATCTGTCTGTTATTCTTAAGGACTTCGATATCTTTCTCCTGCGTTCTTGGGGCTTCTCTCATCACAGGTACAGCGAAGGGCGATTTTGAAAGAGCTACAGAAGGAAGGAAATCGACTCCTTGGTCATCCATGTCCGATCCTATCTTCGTGATGCCATAGTATTTTTTATCGTCCCCTTTTTCAGCAGGATGGAAGACCTGCAGCCATCCGATGTCTTTATAGACAGTGCCTATGCCCATGGTAAGTCGTGCGTCCTCTTTCTGGTTCCATCCTTCGAAAACATGACTGCCTTGCTTGAAATTCCCTGTCTCAGAACCATTCCAACGTCCGTGCCCTCCCCTGACAGACAGCATGTCGGCCTCCAACACTCCACGAAAAAGACTATAATAGGGTAGCTTGCCTTTTCCACGAGGAAAGCCTCCGAAGCCATATTTCCGGTTGTAGTTCATCTGCTGCCAAATATTATAGGCACCAACAACGGCGACAGGATTACCCACACTGTCTTTTGCCAGTACTGTGCCATCCGTTTCCAACCGTGGCTTATCCAGACTGGAATAGAATTCATATTTCATGGACGGCAAGTCATCTGTACGCCCTATTCCTTTTTGCATCAAAACCTTAAGTTCAGACATGTGCAATCGATAGATGTCACGCGGATAAACAGAATATTTGCTGCTTAACCATGCTGCCATACCTACAGTCTCCCCCATCATAGCTGTGGTACACATCACACGTGTTGAAGAGAAAGCGACATGTGTGGCACTGATATCTCGACCTGCCATAAACAGGTTGTTGATATTGCGGGAGTAAAGGCAGCGATATGGAATAGCATAAGGATAAACCGCCCGGTGCACTGCTTTGGCAAGGAACGGGCCAGTAGGAAACTGTTGAGTATTGACAGAATCGGGGAGATGTAGATCCATCGACCAAGTGGTCTCACAGGTAGCGTCCTCATGTTTCACGTTCTTGTCAATGTCTTGCTGTGACAAGACATAATCGCCTAATAGCCGCCTTGACTCCCGTTTTCCAAGAATATATCCTACCCACGAAAGAGAACGCTTGCTGTAGTCTCTCCGCCAGCGGCTTCCGTTCTTCAGCCAGCTCCAGTTAGAATAGATGGTAAGCAAGGCATAATCACGTATCTTCTCAGCCTCTTTCACTTGGTCCATCCCCATTCCAAACTCCCAGTTCCATGCTCCTTGGGTAACTTTTTGGCAATTGCTGTCCGTGAAAGGCATGCCATACTCGAATTTTGGAAAAGATTGTGGCTGTTCATTCTCCTTGGATGACCATTTGACAGTGGATCCGAGGGTTAGACTGTCGGCTCTGACCGGCGCTAAACTTTCCTCATACTCTGAGCGACTTTCCCGACCTATTCTGTAATCAGCACCTGCCAAAAAGCCAATCGTTCCGTCACCCGTACAATCAGCAAAAGTATGGGCAGTGATACAAATCGTGTCACCTGTGATGATGTTTTCAGCGAACACGCTGCTTATCTTATTTCCATCCATGACAACCCTCGTGGCATGGTACTCCTTCAAAAATGTGATGTTGGGTTCAGATGTTATAAAGGAGTCTTTAAGTTGGTCTTCGTCTTTGGACACGATTTGCGCATTCCCCGGATGAGTTTTAGTAAACTCCCTGAGCATGCGGCCAAGTCCAGCGTTTGGGCCAAGTTCTATTTTCCCTCCTATAGCTATTTGTATTTCTGAGCTATTAGGTCCTCCGAGTACAGGCCTGTCATGAATGAGAGCAACGCGACAGCCAAGTCTTGCCGCGCTCATTGCCGCGCACATACCGGCTATGCCTCCTCCTATGACACAAAAGTCAACATGCTCATTTCTGTATGCCCTATTAGATAGGGAGTTTCGGAGAAGTTCAAGCGAATCAGACGGTATCAGGCGTGGATCAAGGTGACGGGTGATCAGCACAGCATCACAACGGCCATCAAACCCCGTGAGATCATGAAGAGAAAGGGTGTTCGTTCCGGCTGTGAGTTGGATCTTACCGGCTTTCTGCCAATGCCATAATCCTCCTCTATCCCCAAGCACGCCGCCTACCGTCTGTCCATTGATGAGAATGCTAAAACGTCCTGGGCCTCGTTTATCTGACCAGGCTGAGGTCCAGTTGCTTGTCCTGACAAAAACATGATACGTTCCATTTTGAGGAATGACAATCTTTGTCGCGGCATCCTTAACGGGAACGCCCCATCCGTGTGCTAACAGATAGGGTGATCCCATTTCGTCCATAAACTGCTGGTCTACGCTCCATCCCCCATGATCGGCAAACGATTCAGCTTCCAACCACAAGTCTTGGGCAGAAGTAGGTGCCACCAAGGTACCAAGCGCTATGAAAAGAGAAATGATATATTTTAAGTGTCTCATATTTCGGTTTCCTTATTAAAGAAACGCACGACAAGGCCTATTGTGATAGTTTGTGAAGTTCCTTTTTTGGTTAAAAGATCATAAATGAGTGACTTTTTTATTCTTTGCACTATCAGTCAATCTCCGTATATGCGTATTTTTGTTTGTAAAGTGACAAGATGGAAGAAAAAGAGATCAAAGAGTTAACAAGCTCACTTCTTGACCGAAGCATAGATGCAGACGACTTCAAGCGTTTGCAAATCGCTGCAAATAGTTCTTCGACGGATCGGGGAGCTATCACTCATGCATTGAAACTCGCGATAGCTCAAGGCATGCTTGAGGATAAATACAATTATTTACAAGATAAAGGTACATTTCAGTACAGGTATTTTATGGAACCCCATGAAGAGGTTCATCATAACTTCAGTCGCTCTCGTTTCGTGTGGTTAGCAGCAGCTGTAGCTTTTTTACTGATTGTTCCATTGTGTAGCTACCTTTATTTTAAGAGCTCGATAACAGATGAACCAGACAAGGTGTCGTTCTATGCTCCTACAGGTAAGATGCTTTCAGTGACTCTTGAGGACGGATCGAGGGCTACCCTCAATCCTAATACGCATTTTTCTTTTGTCATGGATAAGCGTGGCGGTAGGGAAATGACCCTTGACGGCGAAGCGCTTATCGAGGTCAAGCATGACATTTCACATCCTATGACGATAACGACGAGAGGAATGAGAATAACTGATATAGGAACCGTTCTCCGAATAAAGGCCTATGCCAATGAGCGTCTGTCAACAGTATCGCTTCTGAAAGGAACGGTGACAGTTAACATGAAAGGAACTACTCTCAAAAGGAAAATGGGTAGGAACGAGTGTTTACACTTGGACACATATACACACCGTTTTACAGTGGATAAGCTCGATAACAGCGCTATGGCTGCGGATATGGCGATGATGTTCTTTGATAATGCACCGTTGTCTGATGTAGTCAAGACGCTCTCTCGCAACTATGGCGTGAATGTCTCTTTGGCTGCCAACTGTACCGAAAAACGTTTCATGGGAGTTTTCAGTGCAAAGGACGACTCCCTCTCCACCGTTCTGGAAGCTATTAAAACTGTTAATGGCGTAAATGTGAAAAAGACAAGGCAAGGCTACCGTCTCTATTAAGACAAGCAATTAGAACCGATTGAGAATACTTAAAAGAAAAAGCCTACTACTGCTGGTTTTGCTGCTTGGCCATGGCTTATGCCTGCAAGCTCAGAGCTTCTCCCTTCATGTCCATCATATGAAGGTAAGGAAAGTTTTGGTCGAACTTAAACGTGTCACGGGCTATTCTGTCGCCGGTGAGGCAGGAATCCTTGACTTGGGACGTCGTGTTTCAATTTATGTCAAAGGCGGTTCCATCACAGATATTCTCGCTCAGCTTTTTTCGGCACAGCCAGAGATAGGCTATGAGGTGAGGGGGAAGCTTATCTTGCTTAAACGGAGAAACATACAAGTTGTCAGGGATAAGAAACACAGAAAAAAGACAAAGGAGCACCCTCGTCCAGCTACGTCAATGATATCTGACAAGATGGCTTATGAAAGAGAACTGTCCGAAGTGCTTGTCATTGGATATGGTACTGCCCGCCGGTCAGACGTTTCCAGTTCTGTAGTCAGTGTTGATGTAGCGACAGCCCGACAACGCTCTGTATCGACCATCTCAGAGATGGTACAAGGAACCGCCGGAGTCTTTGTCAATAACAATGATGCCTCACCTGGAAGTTCTCCGGATGTTATCGTGCGTGGGTTGGCGACAGCAAATAACTCTACCTCGCCTTTGTTTGTTGTCAATGGTATTCAAATGGGTAAAGACATCAGTTTTCTCAATCCTGATGACATAGAGCAAATCGATATTCTCAAAGATGCATCTGCTACAGCCGTATATGGTGCCAGAGGAGCTAACGGAGTCGTGATGGTTACAATGAAGAAAGGACATTTGGGCAAACCACGTGTAATGGCTTCTGCTCAATTTGGGATAAATTCTATGTCGGGAACTCTTGAATCGCTGTCTGTGGAAGATTATGCGGAGGCCATCAGAAAGGCAAGAGCCAATGATAATTCCAATATCGTGATGCCTATATGGGGGAAAGAATACAATGGAATGAGGAAGAATATCAATTGGCAGAAGACGATGAAGCAAACGGGGGCGTTCGCCAAATACTATACTGCTATTGAGGCTGGGACAGACTGCGTTAACGGAATTGCTTCTATAGGCTATTACAATTTAGGAGGTACTCTTGTGGGTAGCAGCTTCCGCCGCTTTAATATAAACTTGTCGTTCTCAGCCCAGTCAGGCTCTGTCATAAGACTTACAGGCGGCGCAGTTTTTTCTCATCGTAATTTTGGCAATAATTCACAGAATATATTGGATTATGCGCTTCAGCCCCCTTCAATGGACTATACGGATGACAATGGAAACATAATAAGTCCCAATGTAGTTAACCCCGATGGTTCCTATGGCACTTATAAACAGAGCTCGGCACAAAGCGAGGTCTATAAACTCGATAATTCATATGCGCTGACACGAGACCGTGATTATTCCTCGAAATTTGATGATCTTCTTACTTATGCCAATCTTCAACTCAACCCGGCGAAAGGGTTGACATTCAATGTGATTTATTCTTACCTGACAAATTTGGAGAACCAGTCAAAATATGTCTATAAGGCAAAGCGCTATAACTATGAATACGATAACGGTGTGCCAACATTGATATCAGTACCCATCGTCAGTTATGCTAACAATGAAAACACTTTCTTGCTGGCGAAAGCTAATTATTATAAGAGCTCATTGGAAGATTACGTTACTTGGAAATATTCTTCACCAGACTTGAAACTGGCGGTCATGTTCGGCAACAGCATCTCCCGTACTGGTGGAAGTTGGAACTCTGCCCGTTCCAGTGATTTTCCCAATGAGACGGTGAGGGACATTGACTTAACATGCTCATTGGATACTAAGCAAGCCTTGGGTACTTTTGTCACGTCGTCACGCTTTTTCTCTCTTTACGGAAGAATCATGGCTTCATGGAAATACCGGTATCAGTTTGCTGCGACCTTGAGACGTGACGGCAGTTCAAACTTTACCAAGCCCAATCGATGGGGAACGTTCCCGTCGGTTGCCTTTTCATGGAGACCCATAGAAGAGCGCTTCATGGAAAGCCAGCATTTCCTTGATGACTTAAAACTCAGAATAGGCTGGGGAATAACAGGCAATGCAGGTCAACCGACGGATTTGAGTACTGCTCAGATGACTACGGAGAATATTGCTTATAAGTTTTATGGGGAGCAAGCTGCCACTCAGAGCGGCAAGACGGTCAATGGAGTAGCACAGGTCAAGCCTGTGGACGAAATGCTTAGATGGGAACAGAACCGGCAATGGAACTTCGGACTCGACGCGCAACTGGCAGGCTCTTCACTGAAGCTGAGCCTTGACTATTATATCCGTACGACAACCGGTCTGCTGCTTCAGGAAATATTGCGCCCTTCCATAGGTTATCAGAACATCTATACCAATAAAGGAAACATCGTTAATCATGGGGTGGAAATATCTGTTGCCGGATCCTATAAAACAGGTCAGTTGGACATTAAAAGCCTATTGACTCTTACTTCATTTAAAAACAGAGTATCCAATGTCGGCAATGATATCTTTATTGAACAAGGACTGCCTTTAGGCTTTCACTGGAACGATATCACTATCATCCGGAACGGATGGCCGGCCGGAACATGGTATGCTTATCGTACGCAAGGTATTTTCCATAACCAGGCAGAAATAGACGCGGTTAATAGGCTGGCCCGAGAGAAAGGATTGTCGAGTTATCAACAGAATGCCAGCCCTGGGGATATCCGCTTTGTGGATGTCAACGGAGACGGGCATATCACGGATGCAGACAAGACAAACATAGGTAACGGTTATCCCAAACTTGACTTTGGCTTCACCCTTAACCTTCATTGGAAGGCCTTCTCGTTTTTGCTTTGTGGATATGGGCGATTAGGTCAGAAGCTCTTGTCCTTTTCGGCCATGAGACTTACGCTGCTTACGTCAACAGACAACAGTGTACCCTCTATCCTTCGCAGTGAGTACAAGAAAGCATGGTCTGCATCCAATGTTAATGGCACTAATCCGCGCTTGTCTATCAATGACGTGAACTGGAATATGAGAGCTTCAGACTTTTGGGTAAGGCGCGCTGATTTTCTGAAGATAGCAACTCTGCGACTTGGGTACGAAGTCCCATCTAAGATTGTACACCGTGTCGGGCTTGGCTCCGCCAGTATATTCATTGCTTCAGACAACGTCCTCTGCCTCTCGCCATACAGCCGCTATGGTGATCCGGAAAGTGGAGGCAGCATCATGTTCTACGGTATTGACTCCGGTCATTATCCTAATAGTCGAATCATTAGAATAGGGCTTAATGTTGTAATGTAGAAGACCATGCCATGGAAGAGAAAGAATTGATAAAATTGCGCGAGGGAGACGAGCATACATTGCACGACATCTACTGTTCTAATTACAATATGTTGTGTAGTTTTGCCTACCAAGTGCTAAAAGACAGGGAGGCTGCAGAAGAGGTTGTCGATGATGTCTTCATCTATGTCTGGCAACATCGTGAGGAGGTAAATATCCCTTGCTCTGTGAGCGCCTTCCTCATGGGATTGGTCCGCAACAGAAGCATCAGTTATATGCGTCAGGCCAGATTCAGGCATGAGACGCGTTTGCCGCAAATAGGTGATGAGCAACTTGCCGACTTCCTTGATATGCTTTTCAGCGATGAACGTTCTCCCATCTCCGACGTGCTGAAGGATGAGTTTGAGGAATATTATAGAAAAGCCATTGGATCATTACCAGAGAAGACACGCAAGGTATGGGAAATGAGCCGTCATGAGCATATAAAATACGAAAAGATTTCCAAGGTGATGGGTATCAGTGTCAATACAGTAAGATATCATATCAAACAGGCTACAGAATTGCTTTCGCAGCTATTGGCCAAATATATCTAAACAGAAATCGGTAAAATTCAAGGATATGAAGCACTTTTTATTTGTTCTTTTTTTAACATTGGCATCAATAAGTATCTGTGCACAGACAAGCATTAAAGTTTCAGAGCCGGGGTCTCTGCCTTCACTGATTCGTTCTTCTGACAAATATTCAATAACAGATCTTACAGTGGAAGGGACCCTCAATGGCACCGACATTCTCTTCCTTAGGGAAATGGCGGGTGCTGATGCTGAGGGCCATCAAACGCAGGGACAACTCTGCAGACTCAATCTTGCCCATGCCCGTATTGTATCAGGTGGAGCGCCTTACTTCTCCGGCACAGCGGCACCACCGGAAGGTTTCAGCCACAGGGCAGCAGAGATAGCCCAGCTTATGGGGACGGGATGGAACCTTGGCAATTCGCTTGAGGTGCCGGTAGCGAGTATAAATGCAGAGACCCAATGGAACAATCCGAGAGTAAGACAACAATTGATTGACTCTGTGAAGGCCGCCGGATTCAAATCGATAAGAATTCCTGTCAGCTGGTACGTCCATGCTTCCGGAGGCGACGGAACGGCTGTAGATGCTGATTGGATGGCGAGAATCAAGGAAGTCGTCGATTATTGTATCAAGGACGACCTCTGGGTTGTCATCAACTGTCATTATGACGATAACTGGTTGCAGACTAAAGGCTTTACCGACTTGACCGAGGCCAACATAGAGAAAGTGGCAAAGATGCAGGCTACGTTGTGGACCCAGATCGCAAATTATTTTAAGGCCTATGACGAGCATGTGCTTTTTGCCGGAACTAATGAGCCGATGATGAATTCCGGAGTGGGTGCGTCCGTGAAAGCCCAGCAGGCTCTTGATCGGTATCTGCAGGCTTTTGTTGATGCTGTCAGAGCTACGGGGGGAAATAACCGTTGGCGTACGCTTATTGTTCAGTCGCTTGAGGCCGATATTCATAATGCCATGGAATACACTTGGTCGATGCCGGTTGATGATACCCCCGACCGTCTGATGCTTGAAACACACTGCTATATGCCACAACTGTTTTCTCTTTTTGCTAAAGATCAGACCTGGGGGAAAAACTATTATTACTGGGGCAGCGGCAATCATTTGTCAGCAAGCTCACGCAATACGCCATACGACAAGGAATATGATTTGATAGACATATATCTTGACCGTTTGTATTCAAAATTTGTTCGTCATGGCATTCCTGTTATTATCGGAGAATATGCAGCATGCTGGCGGACAGTTGGAACAGGAGAAAGTCAGGAGTTGCACGATCAGTCAATAAAAGAATGGAACCGGTATCTGATGCTTGCTATGTTAAGGCATCATATGACCCCGTTCTACTGGGATCCAGGAGGCAAAAAGAGTGCGACGAGCGGATCTATGGCTTTGATGTACCGCTCACGTGGTTTTGTCTACGACACTTGTGCTATGGAAGGAATACGTGCGGCCCGTGCTGCTTGTCCGACATCGGACCCCCTGCCTTCTATGGACCCGCGTGCTTTCTTCACGTCTGACGGGGTGGTTGGCAGGTATATGTTTGCGAATTGCAAGAGCCTTCGACAAGTGACGCTCCCACGTGAGACAGCCCTGATAGGCGCTCATGCCTTTGACGATTGTACGGCATTGCAGCGGATAGACTTAGGGCAGAATACATGGAACGTGTCAGCAAAAGCATTTGAAGGGTGTCAGGCTCTTCACACTGTCGTCCTTCCTTCCGGCCTGAAGCACATAGACAGTCTTGCCTTCTCAGAATGTCATGCCTTGACACAAGTCATAAGCCCTGCATCAGATGCTCCGCAATGTGTTGACGGCGCATTCCCAGAGGATCTCAGTCTGTGTACGCTTTTCGTTGCAGCCAATGCAAAGAACAGATACCAAACAGCAGATGTTTGGAAAAACTTTGGCAAGCTGGCAGTGCTCGATGCCACGGCGGCTTCTACAGATTTGGACATCACGCTCGAAAAAGGGCAGAGGCTGTCTGACGTGCTTCAAGAAACGAACACATATTCTTATGATGGTGATAAGATGACAATGAATCCATCCCGTTATGGCATTACCTCTCTGAAGGTTCGAGGAGAACTTGACGGTTCTGACCTCTGTCTGCTATCTGAGATGGCGGGAGTGGATAGATATGGCAACAGTACAGAGGGTAAACTGACGAAACTGGATCTCACCAATTCGTCTATTGTATCCGGAGGAAGCGCTTTCTGGGTCACGACGGATGGGCATCGGTATTTCTCTACAGACATTTCTTTCCCTTCTTATGCATTTACACACAATAAGTTGTCATCCATTGCACTTCCTGCAAATAGCAGCGTGATAGGCTCAAACGCCTTGTCTTATTGCCCGGCATTGACGACTGTCGTATTGCCGGGAGGCTTGACTGTAATAGGGGATTCTGCTTTTGAAAGTCTTCCGGAGACGGTCGTCGATATCCCGGAGACGGTCAACTCTATAGGTTCCCTTGCCTTTTCATCGGCCAAAATGAATAAGCTGATCTTACGTGGTGAACCGAAAATCGGCAGTCAGGCTTTCCGCATCTGTACAAGTCTGAAAACAATTCTTTGCTATTCGTCCATTCCTCCGCAAGCCAGTGATGATGCTTTTCGTTGGGTGACAAAAGATAATGTCGAACTTGTTGTTCCTAAAGGTGCGTTGGATGCCTACAGGACAGCACCGGTCTGGAAGGACTTTACCCATATTCGCGAGAAGACGGAGGCCGACGGCATTGCTCCTGTTCGATTTGGAGAAAAGAATAAGCCCTTGATCTATGACTTGTCGGGACGCAGAGCATTGAAGTCGGTAAATGGTATGACTATATGGGTTATGCCTGACGGGACAGTCAGGAAGACGGTCATGAAAAACAGATAATTCTGCAGTTAAACAGCCTTATTTTAGATGTATTTAGACGCTGCTGTCAGACAAAGTGAAAAACGTCAAAATTTATTCTTTTCAACCCCTGCTGAGAATCGATTGTTTTCAACCAAAGCTGTGCTTAGCTGAAATAAACCTATTTTTGAGCTTAGTTTATAAATAACTATCAAACAGATAGTTATGCTATTTTTGCTTTTGGGAGACTTTCCCAGCCTTTCCAAACGACTGACCTAACTGTGGTTAGGTAGTGTACCTAACCACGGTTAGGTCAGTGACATTCAACGGTTAAGCAACTTGCCTAACCGTTAAAGGTCGGTGACATAACCGTGGAAGGTCGATTTTCCATCTCTTTTCCTCAACCGTAAAATTCGTTTTTAGCCTTCCGAACCTCCCATTTGCGTTCTATTTTGCACCATTCCTGTTGTCCTGATTTTTTACTTTTTGTAAAAAATATTCTTAGTTTTTTATTCGAGCTTTCACAGGTCTGTTATGTGCGAATGAAAGATGAGGGAAGTGAGCGTCCAATTGCAGGATGTGTTTTGTTAGGGTTAGGGAGCCGTCCGCAACCTCATTGTCCCATTCGCATGCGACAGGTGGCATTGGATCTGCAATTGCGGACGGCCAAACGGGCTGCAACCTGCAAATGAGGCGGAGTAGTTGCGATCATGCTTCAAAATGTTAAAATTGCAATTCGTCCTATCGCTTCGCCCTGTTCATGGCGTATTATCCCTTGAAGCATGTTTGAACTTCGGAGAACAATAAA
Source organism: uncultured Prevotella sp. (assembly GCA_900315955.1). GTDB lineage: Bacteria > Bacteroidota > Bacteroidia > Bacteroidales > Bacteroidaceae > Prevotella. Next base: position 6,879 of record ONBC01000022.1, on the reverse strand, counting down.
ACTAACAACATCTTTTAAATTAAGAACAGCTATGAGAAAACTTTTACTTTTCGTATGTTTGGCTTTTATGTCATTGATCACAGATGCGCAAGTGGTGAAATCTGTGAACGTGGAGGAGGCTGGTACTCTGCAGGCTTTGTTGGGCAATGATTATTTGAACATTACGGATCTTACGGTGACGGGTAATCTGAATGGTAACGACATCATTACCCTGCGTGCAATGTGTGGTGTCAACACGGGTGAGGAGCAGACGGGCACGGGAAAGTTGGAGAAACTGGATATGAGTGGCGCTGTCATCAAGGCCGGTGGCGAGATGTATGCAACGAAGTTCAGCAATAAGAGCACTACCGACAATGAGATTGGTGTTGCCATGTTCCGCTATTGCAATACGCTCAAGGAAGTCCGCCTTCCGAACAGTGTCGTGACGATTAAGAATAACTCGTTTGAGAAGGCTGTTGGTTTGAAGACTGTTATCATCGGCGCAAATACGAAAGAAATACAAAAAGCTGCTTTCAGAGGTTGTACGGCACTCGAAAATGTTGATATGCCGGCTACGTTGACAACATTGGGGAACGAGACTTTTAAGGATTGTGTAAGTCTGACGAATGTCAAACTGCCGGATGCCTTGACACAGGTGCCGGAGCTTTGCTTCTCCAATACCAATATTCAGGATCTTGTCATCCCTGATAATGTGACCTATATCGGTTGGTATGCTTTTCAGGACCTGCAAAATCTGGTGACTATCACTTTTGGAAAGAGTATGAATACTCTTTCAAAGACTTCCTTCCAACGCTCTGGTGCTTATGTGGAGGATGTGTACATTAATTATCCCGGAACGGAGGATCAAAAGATTATCGGCGGTGACTATGTCATGCTTTTCGACGGATTCTATGACGATGATGGTGATGGGATTACACAGGATGTGAGATACACGGATGAGGAACTTGCGCAGATCAAGGTGCATGTACCGGCGAACAGACTGGAAGACTATAAGGCATCTCCCAAATGGAACAAATTTACATTGGTCGCCAACACTGCATCTAATGTTGAACCGGTCAAAATGGCGAATGCCAAGGTTGTGGCTCGTTACACCCTTGATGGTAAAGCGCTCAGCAAGGCGCAGAAGGGCTTGAATCTCGTGAAGATGAGTGACGGCACGGTAAGAAAGGAACTGGTAAGATAGTAACGGCGCATTGCATGGGAGGCTTTCCTAAAACAACTTGTTATGAAGAGTAAAAACAATCGTTTGAAAAACCTTTGTGCTACGGCTTTGGCGGTTGGCATCTGTGCCACCGCCATGGGTCAGTCGCAAGGACAGGAGATCCACGGTGTAGTACGTGATGCCATGGGGGAGCCCATTGCTGGTGCTACGATCGTGCAGAAAGGTACTGCGAATGGGGCGGTCAGTGATGTTAACGGAGCCTTCTCCCTTCGGGGTCCGAAGGGTAGCACCCTTGTCATCTCGTATGTAGGCTATAACACCCAGGAGGTGAAAGCAGGTTCCAATATTGTCATTACACTTAAAGACAATGAGCAGACGCTCAACGATGTTGTCGTTATTGGTTATGGTACGGCAAAGCGTAGTGACATCTCTGGCTCAGTAGCATCTGTTGACATGAAAGAAGCGTTGAAGAAGTCACCGATTGATGTCAACAACATGCTGCAGGGATCGGTAGCGGGAGTTTATGTCTCTCAGGGATCTGGAGCTCCTAATGCCACGGGGTCGGTAAGAATCCGCGGTATAGCAACGATCAACGGCAGTGCTGACCCGTTATACGTAGTAGACGGTGTACAGATGGGGTCGGACATCAACTACCTCAATCCGGCTGATATCGAGCACATCGAAGTGCTGAAGGATGCGTCGGCTACTGCTATCTATGGTGCAAAAGGTGCCAATGGTGTTATTTTAGTAACTACCAAAAAGGGTGTCAAGGGTCAAGTGCATGTTGACGGCTCAGCAGAGCTGGGAATAGAAACACTCGCAGATAAGCTTGATGTTCTTGATGTCGACGACTACGCCAGAGCCATTCGCCAGGCTCGCAGCAACGATGGCAACGTACTGGTGATGCCGGTTTGGGGCGAAAGCTATGATGGACTAAGGAAAAATATAGATTGGCAGAAGGAACTAACGCATAGCGCGCTTCGCCAAAATTATACTGCTTCTGTCAATGGAGGAACGGATAAGTTCCAGGGAGTGTTCTCAACCCGTTATCTTGATTATGATGGCTTGGTGAGAAACTCAAAGATGCGCCGTTACAATGTCAGTGCCAGCTTCTCCGCCCAGGTGAACAAATATCTTGAGCTTGGGGGACACGTTGATGCCGAACATTCCAAGACCTACAATACAGGTGCGGGAAATATACGCACCTATGCGTCGATGACACCGACCATGGATTATACAGACGACGAGGGAAGGCTGATAAGCCCTAACTTGGTTAACGACAATGGTACGTACGGCACTTTCTGGCAGTATAGTGGATCCAGCGAGGTCGGAGCAGGAAGAGACAATCTTTATGCATCGCGCATGGAAGGTGATGCTGCCACGACTTATACGAACGTTCATGCCAATTTCAATTTAGGAGTGAATATCTTAAAAGGGTTGAAATTCAAGCTTATCTATGCTTACAATACACGGGCAACAGACGGTAATGAGTTTGTTGTCAGCCGGCATCGTTACAATGAGATCTACGATGCAAGCGGCAACAAGTTGCTGGCGGAGATGGCACTCACCACACAAAACACAACTAATCAGTTCTCTTTGTCAAAGTCTAATTACTATGACCGTGAACTGGAAGACTACCTCACTTACAATTGGACGAACGATATCCATGCCCTTACACTGATGATTGGTAACTCGGTAAGCCGTACAAGCGGTAGTTGGAATTTATCACAAGCAAGTGATTTCCCCTATGAGACCATCCGTAATATCTCGCTTACCAATGACAATGACACGAAGGTGGCACAGGGTGCTTATGATCTCAGCAGTCGGTTTATCTCTTTCTATGGACGTGTGATGTACAGCCTGCTCGACCGCTATAGTCTGACGGCTTCCGTCCGTCGTGACGGATCCTCTCATTTCGGTGCCGGTAACCGTTGGGGAACCTTCCCGTCGTTTGCTGCTTCCTGGAGAATTTCTGAAGAGCCTTTTGCTAAGAAGCTTACATGGCTGTCAAATGCCAAGCTTCGTATAGGATGGGGCGAAACGGGTAATTCGGGCAATGCCACTGATCTCATTGTAGATCAGCTGTCTTCGAAGAATACGGTTTATAAGTTTTATAACGAAGGTGCTGCCACGTCCGATTTCGTAGTTAAAAACGGTATGGCACAGCAGAACCTGATTGATACAAACTTGAAATGGGAGACGAATAAGCAGACCAATATCGGTCTTGACCTCGGCTTCATGAAAAATGATTTGGCAATCTCTATCGATTATTTTATTAGAAACACCACAGACCTGTTGCTTTATGAAGCTGTCAGACCTTCTACAGGTTTTCAAAGAGTCTATACCAACTTTGGAGAGATTAGAAATAAGGGACTGGAATTTAGTGTTGCCTATAACAGGCAGATTAACAGAGACTGGCGTATAGGAGCACAGATCAATGGTTCTACTATCAGCAATAAAGTTGTGAAATGTGGTAGTGATATCTTTTCCAACTACGGCTTTGACCAAGGTATGCACTGGCAGAACACTTCATTGTGCCGTGAGGGGTATGCTGTGGGTTCCTGGTACGGTTATCGTACGGATGGACTCTTCACTTCACAAGATCAAATCGATGAGGCTAACAAAATGGCAGTTGAGAAAGGAAATAAGTATTATCAGCAGAATGCTAAACTCGGTGATATAAGATTCGTTGATGTCAATGGCGATGGTACTATCACAGATGCCGATTGTGGTGTTATCGGAGATGGCTTCCCTGATTTCAACTATGGCATCAACCTTTCAGCTCAGTGGAAGAATATTGATCTTTTGATTAGTATGTATGGTGTTTTAGGACAAGACATCCTTTCTTATGCCGCAATGAATTCTACCTTGGTGACATCTTCAAGCAGCTATGTACCCAATATTCTCAAGGGCGAATATGACAGAACTTGGTCTTCGGACAATCCTGATGCCGCTAATCCTCGTCTGTCAATCAATGATGCCAACTGGAATATGCGTTGTTCTGATTTCTGGATTCGTAACGGCAACTATCTGAAGATTAATAATATTCAGTTAGGTTATAATTTCGATCCGGCATTGTTGAAGGACTTGCAGCTCACTGGTGCGAGAGTCTATTTTGCTATCAATAACTTATGTACGATTTCGCCTTATAATAAATATGGTGATCCGGAACTTGGCGGAAGTATCCTTTTCCAAGGTGTTGATGCCGGTCATTATCCGCAACCGCGTACTTACGTTATCGGATTGCATCTTCAATTCTAAATTGGTACATCTGTGCTATAAATGATAATGGAAATGAATCACAAGTTATTATATTTTCTTTTCGGATGTGTCGGATTGATTGGGCTGTCATCCTGTAATGCTGACAAATTCCTCGATGTCGACCATTACAGCATCCTGCCGGCAGATCAAATGTTTACAAGTGAGGAAAAGGCTGCCATAGGGCTTGATGGCGTCTATGACATGCTTTGGCCTACGCAAAATGGCACGTTTCAGGAAACCGACTGGAATTACAAGCCACAGTTGCTCACAGGCGGACATACAACGCTTGACACGCAGGCTTCGGGATGGGATGCCCAGTGGAATAACCAACAATGGGCGGCTGATGACCGTGACCTCGGGCCAGGATGGCGTTATGCCTATGCTCAGGTAGGCAGGGCGAACAACTTCATCGCCGGATTGGAGAAACTCGATGAACAAACACGCAAAAGCTGGAAATCATATGATCAGCTTGATGGGCAGGCCCATGCTTTGCGAGGATTCTTTTATCTATGGCTCGTGGAGAATTTTGGTAAGGTGCCGATGCTTTTAGAGGGAGAGACGTATAGTAACACACCCGAGAAGGCTGCCGCTTCCTCAGACAGCGAAATGTGGGACTATCTGATCAATGACTTCATGATTGCCAGTGAGAAACTTGACTGGAAGCCTCAGAATGGCGAATACGGTCGTTGTACTAAGGGTATGGCTTTGAGCTATCTGGCTGAATGCTACCTCTGGAAAGCTTATCGGGAGCGTGTCGCTGCAGGCAGTGAGCTGAAGCCGGTGAGCACAAATGAGAGCCTTGAAAATGTACGCAAGGCTAAGGACTTGCTGGAGCAAGTCGTGAACAGTGGAGTCTATGAGCTACAACCTTGTTATTCTACACTATGGGATCCAGGTGAAGCATGGAACAAAGAGGCTGTATGGCAGGTCGTCGTGGATATGGGAGACGGCAATTACAATAAATGGGATCAGGATTGCCATATCTATAACAATTTCTATGCAGCATCCCCCAATATGAGCCGCAGAGCAGGATGGGGAACGGAATTCTTGTCATGGGAGCTCTATTTTTCTTTTGAGAATGGCGATAAGCGGCGTGATTATTCGCTGTGTACTAATCCTGTTCAGGGTATGCCAGACTCGCTTCGCTCTAAGTATTGCTATGGTTACAATCCCTTTCTTCAGGAGAAGATTGGTCCGACAAGAATTACAGATAGAACGAAGAAACAGGCCGCATATATGTTTGTAAGTTCTGGTGATTACATGCCGGCGGTATGGTCACTGAAGATGTGGCGTACACAGCGGTGCAGCTCTAACTGGTCAAATGATGGAATTCATAATCCTTCACATTTCTATCAGAAGAGATATGCTGGTGTACTGCTTGACCTTGCGGAATGCCTCTTTAGGCTCAATGGACCAGATGATGCTACTGCATGGAGTTATATCGATCAGGTAAGAAACCGTGCCTTCGGTAATCTTGAGGTAGGGAAGAAAAGTGCTATTGAATCCAAATTCCTCCCATGGTATCAGAATCTCTATGGAGGATCAAATTACGCTGACTATAAACAGGTGACATCTTACCCTGTTCCTCTGAATGAAACATCTGTTACAGTTCCTCGTGCCAAGGAATATTATACAAAATATGCGAATGAGAGCAATGATCTCCACAAATCCTTTGCAGCTTACGGATTGCAGCCTTGGGAAGTGGCTTTGGGTCAGGAACGTCGGAAAGAGTTTAATTCGGAATTCTATCTGAAGGCTGATCTTCAGCGTTCTGAATTCCTCATACCTGATATAGAATGTAACTATCCTAAAGGGGTAGGAGTGCCTAACACTGATCCTGATAAACTGAATAATTGGCATACCTATCGCACTTGGGACTTTGACGTTCAGAAACTTGTGATGCCCATTCCAACATCAGAGTTGCTGCGTAATAAGAAACTCTCACAGAATCCTGGATATTAATATTCGTAGCTCTAACAGATTATTCGTGCACACTCTTTATCATTGTGTGGGGCGGTCTAAGGGAAGCCTGTAGATCGCCCGCACTTGACATCTATGGTCATGGGGGCATAAATCCGGTGCGACATTATCCGTCGTCGTCCCATTCATCCTCCTAACTATTGCTTTTTTCATCATGCTCTTTGCAGTCCTTGTTTTCGTTGTCCTTATCGTCCTCGTCATAGAGGACATAAGCAAACTCATTATTAGGAAGGAAGAAGAAAATAGCAGATCTATCTATTGATTTATATCAATTAATTGCTAAATATACATAATTATTGGAGAAAAGTTTTGCAGGTAATGTATTTCTTCGTACCTTTGCAGTCGCAAATCAGAAATGAGGAGCAAACAATATTGGTAACATCGCGGAGTGGAGCAGTTGGTAGCTCGCCAGGCTCATAACCTGGAGGTCGCACGTTCGAGTCCTGCCTCCGCAACTATAACGTCCGAAGTCGTTG
>ONBC01000085.1 GCA_900315955.1 uncultured Prevotella sp. | reverse complement strand
GTACCGTTGAAGTTGATGTACGCCTTTCCGTAGGCTTCGGAGCGTGCCGTCTCCTTGGCATCGATGAGCATGTAGTTGGTTGCACGCATGCGCACATTGACCATCATCTTCGACAAGTCGGCAAAGTCGACGGTGCCGGAGATGTTCAGCGGTGAGTCGTTGTGGGCGAAGACCTCAAAGTTCTCAAACACGATATGACTGTCTTTGATGGCCACGGGGTCGTTGGCGAAGCGCACCTCCATGCCATACGGCTCCGAATAGAGGTAACAGGAGTCGAGATAGACCTCGCCGTTGACGTTAGGCTGTGTGGGTGACCCTTTGAGTGCCAGACTGCCTTCGGCATAACCTTTGAAGCCGATGAGCTGGTCGGGGATGAAGCCGTTGATGAAGTTCATCGGCATCTTCGTCATGTCGAGCGTGGCATCAAGCACGCCCTTGCCGGTGGAGTAATAAGTGCCTTTGAGCGTGCCGAGATCCTCACCGTCCTTGGTGATGATGCCGTCGACATAATGGCCGCCATCCGGCCGGGGCATGTAGGTGAACTCCGACCCGACATTGCCCAAGGACGAGTTGTTGTACGTCATCTTGTCTACCGTGACCGAGGACGACACCGTCAGGTCCTCCTTGGTCTGTGTGAGGTGGAAGTCGCCATCGAGCACGCCCGTGATGTCCGGAGCGTAGGGGATGACGGCGAGGATCTGTCCGATGTCAAGGTTATGGAGCGAGGCGGTGATATCCTGCAGCGCGTCGGTGTTGCTGTCGTCGGTATAGATCTGCACACCCGTGCCATCCTTAGCCGTGAGCTTCATGTCTGCACTCACGCGCCTATCAGCGCCGAGGTGGACATAGTTGCTGTCGTTGACGGCAAACTCTTTGTAGCCGAGGATCGGGTTATCGCCGAAGATATGCACGTCGATACCTTTGTCCTTCATCTCGGCCATGAGGTTCATACTCACGCCAAGCTCCCCCTTGGCATCGTAGATCCGCGGCTTGATCCAGGTACCGTGCTCGGTGAAGGCACCGTCGAGGAAGGCGTGGAACGGCAGCTTGCTCGTCTTGCCGTTCTGCACCTCTAAACTGTAAGCCATGTCTTTGGCTGCCGAGGAGAGGCTCAGCCGGGCCGTGTCGATGGCCATACTGTCAACCACCAGTCCGTAGGCCTGGGCGGTGCCGTTCAGCCCGTTCACCGGTGACGACGTGATGTCCATGTCGATGGCGTGGAAATCGAAACCATAATGGTGCATGACCTGTGCCACGAAGTTATCCTCCCCCGTCTGCAGTTTCAGTTGCAGTTCCGGCAGCCGGTGGCGAAGTCGTGCCTGGTCGATATACTTGTCCTTGATTTGTCGCTGCAGCTCACTGACGAAGGGTGTCAGCGCCCGCAGCAGTCTCTCATAGCCGCCCGAGGCATGGAGGTTGAGATGGAAGTCGTTGCAATCGACAACGGCGCGTGTCGTGTCGCGGTTCGTGAGCATGTCGAGCACCACATCGTTGGGCCGCAGGTGTTTCTTACCGTTGGTGACGGTGATGTCGGAGAAGAGGCCCTGGGCCTGATAAAACTTGTCGAGGTCGGTGGCGACATCCACCTGGCCGCATACCGACAGGGACACAGGATCCTCGACAACATGCAGTCCCTGCAGGTCTACCTTCGAGAGGTCTGCCGTGAGTGTGGCTGCACTGCCGCTGCTCCTGCCTATACGAAGGGCGGAGACGAGGGCGTCGACGCCAAGCTTGCCTTGGATGTTACGGTTGCGACAGTCGGCTTTGGCGATGAGGTGCCCGCCGGCGAGGTTTGCCGTGAGGTCGATGTTGTCGAGATTGTATGCCCCGTAGCCGAGAGCTTGAACCTTTGCTACGGCATGCATCTGCGTGTGGTGTGAGAGGAAGTCGGTGCCGGAGCCACGCACTGCTATCGTCCCCGTGAACGGATGGATAGGCTGGTGCTTGAGGAAATGGGCTATGGGCAGTCGGCGCGCCTTCAGTGAGGCACGGTAAGCCATGCGTCTCAGGTCGAGCGCTACCTGACCGCCGATGGAGCCCCCCCCCTGTGAGGCGGCAAAGCGGGAAGCGATCTGTTGCCCGTTCATCTTCACATGACCGCGGAAGGCGATGCCCTGTGGGATGTCCACCGTTGCGGTGACACTTTTAGGCAATAGGGGCTTGATGAAAGCTAAACTGCCGGTGCGTGCGTTGACGTTCATGTCGGCCCGCAGTGCCTCGGGCACCGTGACGTTGGTGAGGAAGCCGCCAGTTTGGAGCCGGAGGATGCCCGGCATGGCGAGATACATATTGTTGATATGCAGTCGGTGCAGATTGCCACCAACGCGTCCGTTGATGACGAGCGGCACACGCGGCCACACGCTGAGGATGTTCTTAGGCAGATAAGGCGAGGCGAGGGAGCGCAGGTCGTGAGCGCCTATGGAGCCGCGCATGACCGCCGTGAAGGCACCCGTACTGTCGGCTGGCAGATCGGTGGAGAACGCGTTCTTGTCCATGCGAAACGAGAGCGCGAGGTCCGTGAACGGTGTCTTCAACCGAAGGCCTGGCAGGGCGAGGGTCGTACTGTCCATGCGGAATGGTCCATGGAGCCTTTGCACCGTCAGTCCGCTCTTCTCCTGAAAGGCGGCGGAGGCGATGCTCACCTTCAGCCGGGGAGAGCAGAAGGAGAAAGAGTCGGCATCGAGCTGCAACTCGCGCAAGGCGATGTGGTTGGGGTCGAAGCCGGAGGGCGCGACAGCCGCCGGCTGTCTGTCGTAGTTGAGCCATCCGCCGTCCCAATGGAGCTTGTTCACGGCATAGAGGTTCTTGAAGAGATCCATGTAGACCTGCTGTGCCTTGCCTTTGTTCATGAGCAGGGCAACGGCAATGGTGTCGCCGGGGGTATGGAGGGCAAAAGCGGTGTTGTTGATACGGAGGTCGTCTAAGTGGATCTTCCAGAAGTTCTTCGTCTTTGACGTGTCTTTCTTCGCCGTGTCGGAGAGCTCGACAAGGAGACTGGCATTGTTGAGGAGTGCGTGGTTCACGCGTACGTGCTCTTTGGAGAGATCGATGCCGTGCGCCCTGACCTTCAGCTCGCCGACCTTGCCGCTGATGCGCACGTCACTGATGAAATGGGTGGTGTTGACCTGCATGTCGCGCAGGGATAGCTCGTCGACCATGACTTGTTTGTGAAACAACGGCCAGAGCTGTACGTCGGCCACGGCGCGCGAGACGAGCGCCACGGTGTCGGTCTTGCCTTTGATGGAGTCGTTGGGTTCAAAGGCACGCACGTCCTCGAGCGAGAGGTCGAGGGGAAAGGCGAGACGCACATGTCCCACACTGATCTTCATGCCCGTCTTCTCTGAGGCCACGGCGGCGGCTTTTGTCACTGCCCAGTTCTGAAAAGGAGGGAAATAGAGCAGCAGCGACAAAATGAAGAATAGTGCGACGGGCGCGCAGACAGCAATAGCCGTGTATTTGAAGAGTCTTCTTTTGGACATTCCTTATCGATTGTTCCGGATGCGTATCCGGATAATATACGGTATTAATGTTGCAAACTTACAAAAAAATATCCAATTCTGCCTTGAATTCAACAATTATTTTTACAGCAACGTCATCGTACCCCATCCGTGTCACGATCGTGCCTCAGTTGTGTCACGATCGCGCCTCAGTTGTGTCACGATCGCGCCTCGTTTGTGTCGCGATCGCGCCTCGTTTGTGTCACGATCGTGTCTCGTTTGTGTCACGATCGTGTCTCGTGCGTGCCTCGTCCGTGGCCGCGTCCTGCAATTGGCAGCCATCCTTGTGCAATTGGCTGCTGCACCAACTGGTATATTATGCACTTAAGAATTTATCAATCTGAATAATTGAGGATGGACTCTAAAACAAAAGCGGGGCCTGTTCCATTTCGGAACAGCCCCCGCCTGCGTATTTATGGTTCAATCAATGCCATTTTTTGTCATTGTCGTCTCCATTTATCGGAAAGCCCACAGGAGACGCATCGTCAAGGACGGTGTGGTAGCGTTTGGCACCGCCGGCGCCGGACCCAGCTACCAACGGCAGCACGTCCATCTTGATGATCACGGTTCCGGGCTTGGTGTATGTCTGCATGATCTTCATCACCAATTCATACTGTAGTCGGCGTCATCTTCCCAAATGGAAAAATTGCGTTTCGCACCAATCCCTGCACCATCGTGTGTATTAGAAGTGTCAGAGCCTTGACCGTTAAAGGGAATGTCTTCATTTTTGTCGGTCTTAGCGCCTGTAAATTCAGCCATTATATACTCTTCTTTTATTTTCACAACCTCAATTCTGGGTTGTATATACAATACTTTTTTCATTGTGCTTCCTCCTGATGTTTACTTGATGATTACTTTCTTATGATTCCAAATGTAGACACCTTGAGGAAGACTGACATTTGATGTTGCATTTTCTTTGATGAGTTGCCCATCCAATGAATAGATGTTGCCGTTTGTCGATGTATTGTTCTCTATCGAATGAATTCCCGTCACAACGTTTGTCTCATCGCCAAAGATATTCACAGCGTATGGCTTTGCAGCAGCTGTGCCATTCTCTATATTCTCTACCATCCAGCATCTCAGCCCACGGAAATGCTTAACGCCTTGATTGTATTTCGTGAGACAGCCGTCAGCAGAGAATGTATAGAAGCCTTCAGTAAGTTCTGTCCACTTTACAAAAGTTCCATGCCACGTTGCATCAGGATAATCTGCCTTGGCATTATTATGTTTACACCTGATATCATCCGCAGTTGTTTTTTTTACTCTGAGACATAAGATAGTCAACACCCTGTATTTTATACACCTTGTTGTCAACCGTGACATAGGCTTTGACATCATCATTATTCTTCTGAATCTCACTCGAAAGGCTTGCGTCTACGTCAGCCAGCGTTTGCACATCACACAGCTTGATGATGTAGGGCTTATTCTTCTGCAACAGTACGTTGTTCCCATAGACTTCACCAATATTAAATAGGAGTATACCAGGCATTTTGTCGTTGAAGTCCTCCGGCTTAGCCAGCTTTGCATTGTTTCCGAAAGCTTTGACGAACTGATTGAAAGTAAGGTCGACAGGCAAGCAGATGGTAAACCACTGACCGTCACGCCCATTGGTAAAGTCTGGCTGCATGTATCTTCTCAGATTCAGTTTGCCATGCACAAAGTCGTGTTCTTTGAACAGTCCTTCCTTACTCTCATTCTCATCGATAAGGAATGGGTTGCTTCTTCAGAAAACTGATGGGGAAGAAATGTCTTGAGACATCGATCATGCAGCCGCGCCACGCATAGCGGGGCGCATCCTCGATATGACAGACCGGCAGACGGCCGTCAGCGGCCAACTGGCGAAGGGTCGTCCGGGCATAGCGCAAGCCCGATGCATCGTGGGCCTTGATGCTTATGCCTTTTTCGGTAACATCCACCACATAACCCTCCGGAGGAAGAGCGGTGTCGTAGCTGTAGCTCAGATTCTTCATCCAAGCACTGTCTGCCGGATGCTTCAGCTTCAGGTATTCACTTTTCCGTATCTCTATCCTTGCGGGCTGAGGCAGCAACTGTGGAACAAACTGCTGCGCTTGGGCGGGCAAGGAAAGAAAGAAGACAGCCAGCCCCATCACAGGCCTTCCGATGCTTAAACGAATAAGATTGGCGATGCTTGTCTTCATATTTGTCTTCATTGTTTTCTATGCTTCCATTTAAGATTAATCATATTTGAGACCTATTATAAGGACTTTTATTAAAACGGACATCTTAAAGCTTTTATTATCAATAATAAGGTCATAAACGTAGCAAAAGATTGTTAAAGACCGCAGGAAGTCTTTTATTTTATGTAAGTTTGCACAAACTTCTTGTGCTGGCAGGTGCTTACTGTCGGGCAAAAGGAGTAATAGCAACCAATACGACAATCAGAAGAATCGTAAAACTCGGATAATGAAGAAACTGTTCTCACTCCTGCTTCTTGCCTTTTTATGCCGGCAGATCCATGCCGGGAAGCTGACGCGTTATGTCGATCCGATGATCGGCACGACCAATTTCTCCGTCTGCAACCCCGGCGCTGTCGTGCCTCATGGCCTGATGACGGTGACACCGTTCAATGTCATGGGCTCCGACCTGAACAAGTATGACAAGGACAAACGGTGGTGGTCGGCTGCCTACGAATATAATAATGTGTACATGACGGGCTTTGCCCATGTCACGCTCAGCGGTGTGGGCTGTCCGGAGATGGGCACGCTCCTGACGATGCCGACGACGGGCAAGCTCGAGGTCGACTGTCGGCATTATGGCTCCGACTATGACCGGGAGACGGCGCGCCCGGGCTATTACGCCGTGAGGCTGAAGAAATACGGGGTGAAATGTGAGATGACATCGACGCTGCGCTCCTCACGGGAGCGTTACACCTTCCCCAAGGGCGAGAGCCATATCCTGATAAATATCGGTGACGGTCTGACGAATGAGGTCGGAGGCAGTGTGCGGCGTGTCAGCGACACCGAGATAGAGGGTTTCCGGCTTCTCGGCACTTTTTGCTACAATCCCCAGGCGGTCTTCCCCATGTATTTCGTCGTACGGGTCAACAAGAAGCCGTTGTCGTCCGGTTTCTGGAAGTTGCAGCCCAAGACGGGTGGGGCACAGAGCCAATGGGATCCCGACTACGGTAAATACAAGCTCTATACCCATTACGGACGCGACTTGGCCGGCGACCGTATCGGATGTTTCTTCAACTACGACTTTACCGACAGCACGGCTGTGGAGGTGAGTGTCGGTGTGTCGTTTGTGTCCGTCAGGAACGCGCGTGAGAACCTTGAGGCGGAGCAGCGCGACAAGACTTTTGAGGACATAGCGCGACAGGCGGACAGCGAATGGGAAAAGGCGCTCGGCACCATCACCGTTGAAGGAGGGACGGAAGCACAGAAGCGCGTCTTCTACACGGCGCTCTACCATACGCAGCTCGAGCCTTGCGTCCTGCAGGATGTCAATGGCGAATATCCGATGATGGAGAGCGACAGCATCGGACGCACCACCGGCACGCGCTACACCGTGTTCTCCCTCTGGGACACCTATCGCAACCTCCATCAGCTCGAGACGCTGCTCTATCCCGACCGGCAGGTGGAGATGGTGCGCTCGATGATCGACATGTACCGTGAGTGGGGCTGGATGCCCAAATGGGAACTCTTCGGGCGCGAGACGTGGACCATGGAGGGCGACCCCGCCATTCCCGTCATCACGGACACCTGGCTCAAGGGCTTGCGTGGCTTCGACATCAATGCCGCCTACGAGGCGTTCCGCAAGTCGGCCACGACGCCGGGCAAGGACAACAAGATGCGCCCCGACATCGACCCGTATATCTCCCGGGGATATATCCCTATGGGATGGTTCGCGCAGGATATGTCGGGTGACAACTCGGTCTCGCATGCCCTCGAATATTATGTTGCCGACGCGGCGCTGGGCCGGTTGGCGGAGAGCCTCGGCCACAGGCAGGATGCTAAGTTGTTCCGGCAGCGCAGCCTTGCGTATAAGACCTATTATGACCGGCAGAGTGGGGTGCTCAGGCCGCGGGAGAAGGACGGTTCCTGGCTCACACCGTTCAACCCTGACGACGGTGCCAACTTCTCCAATGCCCCGGGGTTCCACGAGGGATCGGCATGGAACTACACGTTCTATGTACCCCACGACATAGAAGGACTGGCGAAACTGATGGGTGGGGCCAAGACGTTTGTCAACCGCCTGCAGACGGTCTTCGACAAAGGACTCTATGATCCCGCCAATGAGCCTGACATTGCCTATCCTTACCTCTTCAGCCGGTTCAAAGGCGAGGAGTGGCGTACGCAGGAGGAGGTGCGGAAGCTCATCGACAAATACTATACCGACAAGCCCGACGGCATCCCCGGCAACGACGATACGGGGACGATGTCGGCCTGGGTGGTCTTCTCGATGCTCGGCTTCTATCCTGACTGCCCGGGTGATCCGAGCTATACGCTCACCGCCCCCGTCTTCGATCGTGCCGTGCTCCATCTCGACAGACGCTATTACCCGTCGGGCGAGCTGACGATCGTCTCCCATCGCCCTTCCCCTTCCGCGCGTCGCATCAGCACGATGACCCTTGGCAACAAGAAGCTGAACACTTACCGTGTCTCTCACGATGAGTTGTTGAAAGGCGGAAGGTTAGTGTTCAATCTGAAATAAGGATGATTAAAAATTTGAGCTTGAGCTCCGACGGTTCAACCGTTATAGGAGTCTGCCTAACATTATGGGAGCTCCCTGACATTAAAGGAACACGCCGAAGGAGAGCGTATGGAACCTCAGACCCCAGCCGTCCTTGACGAGATG
This sequence comes from uncultured Prevotella sp., assembly GCA_900315955.1. Lineage (GTDB taxonomy): Bacteria > Bacteroidota > Bacteroidia > Bacteroidales > Bacteroidaceae > Prevotella. Next base: position 9,451 of record ONBC01000085.1, on the reverse strand, counting down.
AGACGGACTGTACTTGAAATAATAGTTGCCGAAGGGCGCGTGGAGTGTTGCCATGAGATCCACGGTGACGGGGTTGACGTGTACGCCCTTGTGCGACTCTTTGACTGTGCGTCCTTCTTCTTTCCACTTAGACAGTACGCTGGCATGCGTGTTGAGGTTGATGACGGGTCCGAGGGAGAATCCGAACTTCCCGGCCCTGTACACATACTGCACGGGGAAGGTGAGGCTGAACACTTTGATGCGTGAGAACTTGGGGCGCATACCGTCGTCGTAGCCCGTCAGTCCCAAATGCTCATCGCCGTCGAGCACGAACTGCACATCGTCGCGGGTGCGATAGTTGCGCCAGTCTACACCGAAGCCTGCCGAGAACCCGTGGTGGCGCGTCAAATAGTCATATTGTGCGATAACCCACCACAGTTCCCACGAGCGGAACGAGCTGATGTCTACTGAGTTCGGCATACCCGGTGCCCCGTTGAATCCTGCATAGAAATGCATGCTGATTTGTCTTATTGGATAGGTCTCCTTACATTTCTTATTGTGCAGGGGGCCGATGGAGAAACTGAAGTCGTTGTCGATGCCGCTTGTGCTGACATAGTTGCTGTCGACGAGCTGCAGCGTGTTCCGGTAGTTGTATTGTGGGTTGCCGTCTCTGCCTTCGATGTGGATTGTCTGCATGGAGTCGGTGGTGATGACCGTCACGCGGTTGGGCTTGTTCACGACGAGCGTGTCGGGCGGCATGAATGAGGCTGCCTTCGCTGCTGTTACTGAGAGCATGGCGACAAAAAAGAGAATACTTTTCTTCATAATCTTGCTTGTTATTGTATTAGTTTTCTGAGTTCATCGATGCTCGCCACTTTCCCTTCCATATAGACGAGGGTGATGGCATTCTTGTCTCCGTGTCCGCCGGAGACATAACAGAGATAACGGCGCATCTGCCCGGCGGGAGGCAGACTGAGGATGAGGGAGCGCCGTCCTCCTTGTTTCCTTGTCTCCGTGGAGACGGCTTGCTTCGCGTCACGCTCAACGAGGTTGTTGATGGATGCTTTCTGCTGCGCCGTGGCGTTGAAGCGTACGCTGTGGTAGAACGTCAGGCGGTAGCGGCTCAGCGTCCGGCCTCTGACCTTCACCTCCACCATGGCATTCTGCGGCACCACCTGCCCTTTGAAGACAGCGTCGCTGTGGAGGCCCGTCTGGGCTATGGCGGCGTGGGGCAGAAGGGCTGCCATGAGAATGAGAACAATCAATCTCTTCATATTATTCGTCATATTATTCATGTTTTATACGTGTTGTCCTTTATTAGTCTTCTCCTAAAGGTCCATCCTTAGTCTTGTCCTAACAGTATGTCGTCCAATTGCGCCTTGACGCTGTTCTCCGGTTGCATGTCAAGCTGCTGCATCGTTGAGGCCATCTCGTGATGGAGCAGGGCGGCATCGTTGGATTTATGCCCATAGACAATGACCTCACTGTAGTTCTGTGAACGGTACACGGCCGTGCCGCCAAGGAAGAGAAGGAGCACCGCGGCCGCCACGGATGTCCAGCGAACCACTAAATGAACGAGGGCTGTGTGCCCGTCTTCTTGCTGGTCTGTTGTCGAAGGCTCCTCCTCGTACATCGAAGGCAGGGCGGCCAGTCCTGTGAAGAGCGGTCGCAGCGGCAGAAGGTCTTCGGCCACGTCACCCCGGGAGAAGTAGCGGTAGAGCTCCTGCTCTTCCTTGAGTGTCGTCTCGCCCTCCATAAATTTATCGGTGAGCTGATGAATATAATCCTTGTTATTCATTGTATGCTTGTTTCTTCAATATCATGTCTTTCAATGCGAGTCGGGCACGGCTGAGGTTCTTCCTTACCGTCGCTTCCTTCATGTCCAACAGTGCGGCTATCTGTGCAAACGACTGGTTGTCGATGTGTCGGAGCCTGACAATCGTCTGTTGCAAAGGCGGCAGTTGACTGATGAGCCTGGTCAGTCGGGCTGCATGGTCTTCGCTTTCCTCCTCTTCCGCCTGGTCATGTCCGTCGAGCGTCGTTGTTCTCACTTGTTGTCGGATGACATCCATACAGTGATGACGCAGCACGACGGCAGCCAGCCCTTCCATGGGCCTTCGGACGTTGTCCACCATTGTCCACAGGCGCACCAACACTGTCTGCACGGCGTCTTCGCTGTCAGCGTCGTTGTGCAGATAGCCTTTGGCTGCTGCCTTACGGCTTCTTGTTGGAACTCTTCCTGTGTCATCAGATGAAACCTTCTTGTCTGTTGTTCTATTTATAATACGGAAGAATGATTGTTTTGTGACAAGAAAGATAAAGAAATTCTAAAGATAAAAGGATAAAATTGCACAATACCACCCATATTCTTTCGCTTCTCGTTGGTAGTGTGATTTTTTTTGTTTTACTTTGCAGTGGTTAATCCCGCAGTTCGCGGTCAAGCTGATTGCGGATACGGGTGTTGCCTAAAATATGAAATGGTAAAGCGTCACCGATGCTCTATCATGGCATCGTTGACGCGCACGACGGCCTTGGCCTGGCTTATTATTTATCCTCTTCCACCAGCCACTCGTCTACAGTGTGCTTCTCGGCATCGAAGCGCACACCGACCCTCACCACCCGTCGTCCGTCGGTGAGATAGGGCTTGGCATAGCCGCGGTTGTTAATCTGATCGAGGGCATGCTGCGCCGTGTCGCCGACCTTCAGCTCCATGACGTAGATGGTGTCGGGCATGAAGATGACCATGTCGGTGCGGCCGGCCGCCACCTTCACCTGCGTGCGCACATAGACGTTGAGCATGGAGAAGATAAGGTAGAACGTGTATTCGTAGAACCCTTCCTTGGTCTTTGCCTCGGCGAGCTTCTCCTTGAAACCTTCCACATAGGGTATGCCGGCAAGGTATGCCTGCATGTGCTGCATGGCCAAGTCGATGTCGCCCTGCTTCAAGGCTTTCCAGAACTTCGCGGCAAAGCCTAACTGCACGTCACCGCTGTCCAAGCCGGTGTATGTGGGCAATAAGCCGTAGACATAGCCTACACGCACCTCCTGATTGGGGATGGACAGCTCATAAGCCTCGGTATCGGGATCGTAGTCCTTAATTGTGAGGTAGCCGCTCTGATAGAGCAGCGGCAGTGCGTCCTTCATGTTCTCCGTGGGCTGGTCGAAGGCCGACTCGGGCACGTCGAGCGAGTCGAGGGAAGTGATGTCGGTATGGAAGTGCTGCATCTGCCTGATGAGGAAGGTCGGCGTGCCGGAGGCAAACCAATAGTTGTTCAGCCTGCGGTGCAGGAAGCAATTGAGCAAGCTGAAGGGGTTGTAGACCTCGGGAGCACCGGCTGCGAAATGGTAGCCGTCGTAGCGTTGTTTCAACTTGTCGTGCATCTCTTCGGGCGTAATCTTGAAGACTTTGGCCAGCCGCTCCACGTCTGGCCAAAGCGTGGTGCACAGCTCCTCTTCGGTGAAGCCGCAGATGGTAGAGAATGTTTCCTCCAAAGACACATTCGCTAAGTTGTTGATGGTAGAGAAGATGCTCAGTTGTGAGAACTTCGTGATGCCGGTGATGAAGCAGAACTTGAGGTAGGCTTCGTTGGCCTTGAGCGGCACGTAGAATTCCTGCATGACCTTGCGCATGGCATCGAGCGTAGCCTGGTCGTGAAGCACGTCGAGCAGAGGTGCGTCGTATTCGTCGATGATGACTGCCACCTGCCGTCCTGTCTTGGCCTTGGCGCGATGGATGAGACCGGTGAGCAGTTTGCCCGGGGTGTTCTCGTCATCTTCCCGTCCATAGATTTCTGCCAATGGCTTCATCATCCATATCAACGTCTCGCGCAAACTCTCCGCGCTGTCCTGCCCCTTGGTGATGCTAAGGTCGAGATGGAGCACCGGGTACTGCGTCCATTCCTTTTCGAGCTGCATGATCTTCAGTCCTTCAAACAACTCACGGTCTCCTTTGAAATACGAGTCCAAGGTTGATGTGAGCAGCGATTTGCCGAAACGACGCGGACGGCTCATAAATATGAATGTGGCATAATGTGCCAGCTCCCACACAAGGTCGGTCTTGTCGACATAGATATAACCTTCCTTGATTATTCTCTCGAAGGTCTGTATGCCTACCGGATATCTTCTCGTCATCAGCTCCATAATGCGTTCATTCTTGATTCTCTTGCAAACTTACGCAAAATCTTTGGTATCTGCAACAAACGTGGAGACTATTTTGTCCTACTATTAAAAAACTCTAAATCGTACTGACAAAGCGTCATTTTTTCTTTGTCTTTCCCGTTAAAGGCATTACTTTTGCAAGTGTCTTGGCAGAGGCGGCATACGCTATATGCTAAGCTATGATAAGAATAGTATTGTTTTAAACATAAATCATTAACACAATGAAGATTTCAAAGATTCACGCACGTGAGATTCTGGATTCCCGTGGCAATCCTACAGTAGAGGTTGAAGTAACTCTGGAGAACGGCGTTATGGGCCGTGCCAGCGTTCCGTCTGGTGCCAGCACCGGTGAGAACGAGGCTCTCGAGCTTCGCGACGGCGACAAGAAGCGCTTCGGCGGCAAGGGTGTCCTGAAGGCTGTGGCCAATGTCAACGATGTCATCGCTCCGGCTCTTGAGGGTTGGGATGTGTTCGATCAGCGCGGTCTCGACTATAAGATGCTCGAGCTCGACGGCACTCCTACAAAGAGCAAGCTCGGTGCCAACGCTATCTTAGGCGTGTCTCTCGCTGCTGCCCACACAGCCGCTGAGGCTCTGCACATGCCTCTGTACCGTTATATCGGCGGCTGCAACAGCTATACATTGCCTATCCCAATGATGAACATCATCAACGGCGGCGCTCACTCTTCTCTCTTCTGCTCCTATCGCTTTCCAGGAGTTCATGATCCAGCCGCGTTCTGCAAAGAGCGAGAAGGAAGCTATCCGCTGCGGCGCTGAGGTCTTCCACGCACTGGGTAAGCTGCTGAAGAACCGTGGCCTCTCTACCGCTGTAGGCGACGAGGGTGGTTACGCTCCTGCACTCAACGGCATCGACGACGCTCTCGAGAGCATTTGCCAGGCTGTCAAGGACGCTGGCTACGAGCCGGGTAAGGATGTCACCATCGCTATGGACTGCGCTTCTTCTGAGTTCGCTTATCAGAAGGACGGCAAGTGGTTCTACAACTACAAGCAGCTCAACAACGGCATGCCGAAGGATCCTAACGGCAAGGAGTTCGACGACGAGGGTCAGATCGCTTACCTCGAGGAGCTCTGCAACAAGTATCCTATCGCTTCTATCGAGGACGGTCTCGATGAGAACGACTGGGAGGGCTGGCAGAAGCTGACAGCTAAGCTCGGCGACAAGGTACAGCTCGTCGGTGACGACCTCTTCGTGACAAACACGAAGTTCCTGGAGAAGGGTATCAAGATGCACGTTGCCAACGCTATCCTGATCAAGGTTAACCAGATCGGTTCTCTCACGGAGACCCTCGAGGCTATCGAGATGGCTCACCGTCACGGTTACAACACCGTTACCTCTCACCGTTCTGGCGAGACAGAGGATACCACCATCGCTGATATCGCCGTCGCTACGAACAGTGGCCAGATCAAGACTGGTTCTATGAGCCGCACAGACCGTATGGCTAAGTACAACCAGCTCATCCGTATCGAGGAGGAGCTTGGCTCTGAGGCTCGCTATGGCTATCCTCGTCTGGATCGCAGCCTTTAATAGGTCAGAATCTATATCAATAGATAGATAATATATAATCCCGTGGCGGTTTCCGTCACGGGATTATTTGTAGCTGTAATTGTATTTTTTATGTTTTATCTTAGCAAATCTATCATTCTTTTCCTTAACTTTGCAAGCAAAAAGGTAAAGCTATGCCAGAAATAAGAAAATTCTTGGGAATAATCATTGCAATGTTTGCTGATGATCACAATCCCCCTCATTTACATGTCCGTTATGGCGATTATGAAGCCATCATCACCTAAAAAGAAGGAATAGTAAAAGGTGAGTTGCCAAGGAAAGTTCTTAAAGACGTGTTTAAATGGATGGATATGCATCATAATGAATTGGACGATAATTGGCATAGACTTCAGTCAGGTAAGGAAGCTACAAGAATACCACCATTAAAATAATATAGCGATGGACAATTTAGATTTGATCAGAGTTGTAGATGTAGACTACATAAAGGATTATACAATGGATCTTACGTTCAGTAATGGGGAAAAACGTCGTATCGACTTTTTACCGTTGCTTAAAGGTGGCAAACGTGAAGAGCTGAAAAATAAGGATAACTTTATCCAGTTCGGACTCAACCACTGGACGTTGGAGTGGTATAACGGCATCGATTTCGCTCCTGACTTTTTGTATCGTCAGGGCGAGAAGGTGGCATGAATAATTCGGAAATTATAATGAAGTACTTTATCATTGTCAACGATGCCCAGCAGGGACCTTACACGGTGGAGGAGCTGCGGCAGCGAAACATCTCTTCCGGGACCCTTGTCTGGACGGAAGGCATGCAGCAATGGACTCCGGCCTGGCAGGTCGAGGAGCTCAAACCCTTGTTTTATCAGACCACAGGGCAGGCGCAGGGACCATCGGCACAAGCCACGTCGGCACAGTGGGCTTCGGCGCAAACCTCTACAGGCTCCGTGCCGCCTCCGCCCCCGGTGAACAATCCGTATGGGAGCCCGATGCCAGCGCCTGCCGATAAGAAGAAGACTTGGACGTATGTCGGTATCGCCGTTGCCGTCTTGTTGCTGTTGATGGCTGTGCTCAACCCATCCAAGGACGAGCACCGGCAGGTTATCAAGGAACGGATCTCCAATGGACTGTCCCAAGCCCTGACGGATAATGGCGAGGCCTCCGACGATCCTTTTGCCACCTTCGGCTCAGCGTTCATCCGCTCGATGGCTGCGCCGGTGTTGGGTCAGCTCGTGGAGAACATGCTCCAGTATCACAACTATCTCTTCTGGTCCACGACGACGCTCACTCTTCCCGGTTCGAGCGAGGTGCGAACCTCCTTCGGCATCTTCGGGAAAGTGTTTACTTCCGATGAGACCGCCATTGCGGAGGCTGTGTCGAAGACCTTGAAGAACCAGGGAGATGAATCAGCCCATACCTCTGTGGTCCGCGACAGTGGCACCGATGAGGACGGCAATCCTTACAGCGGCGTGACACAGACCGTCACCGACTCTGTCGTCTCCGTAGGGAGCAAGGTAGGCAAGGCCGTTGTCAAGCAAGTCAGCAGAGACATAGGGCGTGAGATCAAAAAGCAGCTGGATCAGGACGGCGACAGCACGGCGGCAAGTGGCTTGACCAAGATCATCGACGACATCGAGAACTTCTTGAAAGGATTGTAATTACCCTCTTCAGGTGACACCCTCCTTCCCCAAAAGTGGGTATCATCGACGCTTTTCCGATGGCGGCCTCTGATGACACCACTGAAACAGCATAAACACATCCCAATGATGTTTCCACGTGGTTATGTGATAGAGAAAGTGTCAATTTTTATTTTTTTCAACCCCCTTTGAGAATCGATTCTTTTCAAACAAAGAGGCAGTCGGGCGAAAAGAGACGATTCTTGGGTCGAGTTGGTAAATGACTATTAACCAGCAAGTTATATCAAAAATGCTCTCACCCGGGTTTCCCGTTCATTTTAGAAAGCTGACCTTACTACGGTTAGGTAGTGTACCTGACTGTAGTAAGGTCACTGACATTCAACGGTTAAGTCACTGACCTAACGGTTATAGGCAGGTGACATGACCGTAGTAAGGTCTGTCTCCTGTCCTTTTTTCTATCCATCCGTCCTGCTTTTTGCCCTTGACACCTCCCTTTCGCGTTCTCTTTCGCAAACTTTCAATGTCCTGACTTTTTACTTTTTGTAAAGATAGTTCATAATATTTGTTTATCCGACTAATGGGCTTTTTTGCCAAAATCCTTCAAACTGTAGGTCTTGCCTACCTGTCGTGCACTGTTGACAATCAAAGGCTTCCGATCGGCTTTTTCCTTCCAGACTTGCAGTTGCTGTGTGATATTACGCTTCATGTCAACTAAGAATTTCTGTTCATGCAGAAGCAAAGTTACACATTTTCAACCATATCGGCAGCGCAAGCTTCAAGTTACACTTTTCTACACGAATATCTTGCCGTTAAATTCCTCTTCAGTTGACACAAGAATTATTCTATGGGTTTCTCATAGACTGCTTTTCGTCACCCGTTTCACGGATGTAGAGCATGACCCCACATATGATGCAGGATCGTGACAAATACATGACACGATGGCGGCGGCTTAGAATTAGTGCCAACTATACGTATATAAACAGTATATATAAACGCAAAAAGGAAGCCTTCATCAGACTTCCTTTTTTGACTTAAAAGCGGATATCGCAATCTGGGTTGTCATACTTCAATACTGTCTCATTTGCTTGCGTCCTTGTCCGCCGCGCGCTCCTTTCCCGCTTTTCTGTGACAGTCGTCTCATCATCTGGCGCTCCATTTCATAGACGCGCTGTATTTGCTTCTGCGTAAGGAAGGTGCTGTAGCGCTTGTAGTATTTCTCCCGCAGGGCGAGAATCTTCTGGCTGCGCTCAAAGCGGTCGGTGATGGCTTGCTGCGCCTGCGCATCGGTGTTGCCACTCTTCCGGTTCTGCTTCACACGTGGCCCGAGTGCCCAAAACTCTTTCACGCAGTCGCAATAGGTACTGACAAACTTGTCGGCCGTAGCGTCGTCGGCATCGGCATGCACGCTCACCATACGGCGGATATGCCAATACACGGGTTGCATATAAGCAGCCATCAGCTTCCGGAATCCTTGCTCGGGATGCTTGCGTATGGCCAAGAATATTTCTTTGTCGTTGACATTCATGGGTTCTACATGTTGATTCAGAGCTGGGCTCATTTCTGTCCCGTTGCTATTACTAAGACCCGAAGAAGGGGAGAAAGTAAAATGCGTGAGACAAAATAATACAATTTATCGAATTCTGTGTAGGTTATCAAAGAAATGTTTGGAAGTGTTTGGATGATTAAAAGAAGAGTTTTTGCCTTAAAAAGAAAAAGAGAAGGAAGCCGAAGCAATCTTCTCCTTGTAAGCTGTAGGTGCGATAGTCGCTACTCTCCCTCCGGCTTCTTATCCTCCGTCCGGACAGTCGAGAACTTGTTTACCACGAAGATCATAATGTGGCGACGAGGGCACTGTCAGCAATGCGTTTGTTACCGTCACTGAAGGAATGGTTCTTGGTGACGAGATAGAGTAGCATGGCAACCTTCTCCTCTACACTGGGATAGAGGTCCACACCGTCGAAGGTCTGATAGATCTGCCCGATGGAGCTCTTGAAAGAGGCGTCCTTCTCGTTGCCGAAGAGAGGGGAGTAACCAAACTTCTTTTTCAGCACATTGATTTCCTTCATAGCCTTCTCGTAGGTGGCGTGAAAGGTCTCCTTGCTTACTCCATAGCAGAAAAGTACGATTTTATTTTGTGTTTCGCTCGATTTACA
>ONBC01000124.1 GCA_900315955.1 uncultured Prevotella sp. | reverse complement strand
TCCAGATTGAGGACCATTGCTATTTGTGTCTTGATCTTCATCTTATTCCCAATTTACGTTGTCCACCTTTCTCAACAGCACATACTCGTCGCGGTTGGCACCTATCGTACCGTAATAGTTCAAGCTGTATGACAGCTGCGCATAGCCGCCGATCATATGTGTAGGCTTGGGACAGAGCCGCGAGATGGAGTTGTGAATGCCCCCTCGGTTGCCCGTCAGCGGACTGAGCGGCACGTTGACAGTGCGGCCCTGGTTGTGATACATATAGAGAGCGCCCTCGGGGATGCGCTGGCTTACGCAAGCTCGTGCCATGGCAGATCCATTGTCGTTGATGACCTCCACCCAGTCGTTGTCGCGGATGCTGAGCTTGGCAGCATCGGTCTCGCTCATCCAGATGACGGGACCACCGCGTCCGAGGGTGAGCATCAGCAGGTTGTCGTTCCACGACGAGTGGATGGTCCACTTGTTATGGGGCGTGAGCAGGTTCAGTGCCAGCGTGTCGTCGCTGAGATGGAGCCGCTCTTTGAGGTTGTTAATTTCCTTTTTGGCTAATGGCGGCTTATAGCTCACAAGGGTCTCACCGAATGCCTGCATCCATGGATGGTCCTGATAGAAACTCTGACGGCCGGTCACTGTGCGCCACGGAATGAGATAGTGAACGTTGGTGTAGTTGGCTGTATATTCAGTGGTCTTGTTGTTGATACCCGACCAGATGGGGGTGGGCAATGACAGGCGGGGTTGGACAACGAGGTCCTTATAGGTGTATTTCGTCTTGCCGAAGTCTGCCGTGAGCGGTTCCGCCAGAGGCAGTCCCACACTCTTCTCCAGCGCTTTCCACGAGCGGAAGGCGGCATCGCCATTGCTCGTGGGGTCGAGGGTGAGCACAGCGTCGCAGGCTTGCGTTGCCTCGCGGATGAGGGGCATGCCCTTGCTGATGCCTTCCTCGCGGTCCACACCGTTCATGGCTTTGAGCTCGTTGTATTCCTTTTGTGCAGACCAGCCGATGCCCTTGCCGCCGATGCCCTTGTCGCGGACGTTGGGGCCTACCGTGGTAAACTGTCGGTAAATGTCAGGGTAGTCGCGCGTGACTACGACGAGGTTGCCCATGTTGCGCCCCGGTTCCAGCATCTCTCCTGTCTCCTTCCAGTCGCTGACATCAAGCGGTTCGCTGAGGTTCGCTGATTTCTCCGGCGCTGTCGTGGGCCAGCGGTGTGTAGACCACGTCTTTCTCGTGGCCGAGATGCCCGTGGGCCATTTCGGAGAAGACCTTTGACAGTTCGCGGAAGATGTCCCAGTCGGTGCGGCTCTCCCACACTGGGTCGACGGCTTTGCTGAAAGGATGGAGGAAGGGGTGCATATCGGTCGAGGAGATGTCCTCTTTCTCATACCAAGTGGCGGCAGGCAGGACGATATCGGCGAAGATGCTCGACTGCGTCATGCGGTAGTCGATGTTCACCACGAGGTCGAGTTTGCCAACGGTGTCCGCGGAATGCCATTTCTCGTATTTGGGCAAGGGCTGTCCACATTGCTCTAGGTTTTGGCCAAGCACGTTGTTCTGTGCGCCGAGGAGATGCTTCATGAAATATTCCATGCCTTTGGCTGAGCAGCCGATGAGGTTGGCGCGCCAGATGAAGAGTACCTTGGGACTGTTTTCCCTTGCGTCCAAGTCCTCGGCCGCTAACGTCAGTTTGCCTTCATGAAGTTGCCGACAGACATAGTCTTTCTCGCTCATGCCGGCCTCGGTGGCTTCACGGCACAGGGCGAGGGAGCTGCGGTTGAACGCCGGTGATGACGGCAGCCAGCCCATCCGCTGACTCTTGATGTTACAGTCGAGGAGCGTCAGGCCCTTCCATGGCTCCTTATGGGCAAGGGGTGACAGTTGCTCGTCGACGGTCACCTTCTCGTAGCGCCATTGGTCGGCATGCTCATAGATATAGCTCACAGTATTCATGTGGCGTGGCGGTCGTTTCCAGTCTAAGGCGAAGGCCATCTGGGCCCAGCCAGCTTGTGGGCGCACCTTCTCCTGGCCAACATAATGGCTCCAGCCACCACCGTTGACGCCGAGGGTGCCGCAGAGCATGAGCATGTTGATGGCAGCGCGGTAGGTCATGTCGGTGTTATACCACTGGTTGACGCCGGCACCGATGATGATCATGCTCTTGCCGCGTGTCTTCTCTGCTGTGGCAGCAAAGGCGCGCGCCGTCTGGATGACCTTCTCGGCTTTCACGCCGGTGATTTGTTCCTGCCACTTCGGTGTGTAAGGCAGGTCATCGTCGTAGCTCGTAGCACAGTTGGGGTCGTCAAGTCCGCGGTCTATGCCATAATGTGCCATGAGCAGGTCAAAGACATTGGCACAGCACACCACACCGTCTTTCGTCACAATATGTATGACGGGCACCTTGTGCTCGATGATGTCGGGGTGGCGGGTAGCGGTGAAATGGGGATTTTTGTAGTCTGCACCACCGAAATAAGGATCAAGAAGTGTAACGACGTCGTCGCGGTAGTCTATCAGCGACAGGCGTGGTGTGAAGGGCTTACCCGTTCTGACATCTTCGCATTTGAGGTTCCATCGACCCTCGTCGTTCCATCGGCTGCCGATACTGCCGTTGGGTGTGACGAGCTCGCCCGACACGTCATCGATAGTGATGGGATACCATTCGGCCTTCGCTTTCACCCCAAAATTATCCTTGAGGTCAGCAGCTCGAAGGAGCATACCGGAGGCATAGCGCCCGTCGCCAGTATCTTCTAACTTTACGAGGAAAGGCAGATCGGTGAACTTGCGCACATATTCGTCGAAGTAGGGCACCGTGCGGTCTTTGTAGAATTCCTTGAGGATGACATGCCCCATCGCCATGCCCAGTGCTGAGTCAGTACCTTGCTTCGGTGCCATCCATACGTCGGCGAACTTCGAAGCATCGCTGTAGTCGGGTGAGACAACAGCAACCTGAGTACCCTTGTAGCGCACCTGGGTATAGAATGGTGAGTCGGGGGTGCGTGTCGTGGGCACATTACTTCCCCAAAGAAGGAGGAAAGAGGCGTTGTACCAGTCTGCACTCTCCGGCACGTCGGTCTGTTCGCCCCACGTCTGAGGCGACGATGGTGGCAGGTCGCAATAGAAATCATAGAAGCTCAGGCAGGCACCGCCAAGCAGGCTGAGGTAGCGTGTGCCGGAGGCGTAGCTGAGCATGGAGAAGGCAGGAATCGGCGTGAAGCCCACTAAGCGGTCGGGCCCGAACTTCTTGATGGTATAGATGTTGCTGGCCGCCATAATCTGCAGTGCTGTCGGCCAGTCGAGGCGTACAAAGCCTCCGAGCCCACGCACCCGCTTATAGCTGTTGCGCTTCTGCTCATCCTCCATGATTGACGCCCACGCCTCGACGGGGTCGGGATGCTGGGTCAAGGCAGCCTCCCAGAGGTCAAGAAGTTCCTTGCGAATCATCGGATGCTTCACGCGTCCGGAGTTGTAGAGATACCAGCTGTAGCTGGCACCGCGCGGACAGCCTCGCGGCTCATGGTTGGGCAGACCAGGGCGCGTCGCGGGGTAATCAGTCTGCTGCATCTCCCACGTGACGATGCCTTTCTTCACGAAGATGCGCCACGAGCAGGAACCGGTGCAGTTCACGCCGTGGGTGGAGCGCACCTCCTTGTCGTGGGCCCAGCGTGTGCGGTAGAAATGCTCCCACTCCTCGTTGGTCACGTCCTTGCGGTTGATGAAATATTTTAGATTGTTGAATATTGTGTTCATAGCATAAAAATAAAGTTCGAGTCATGATTTATTGCGCATCATGCCAAAGTAGTTGATGACCATCACGAGCACGGCAAATGCCGTGAAGAGCAGGAATCCCCACCCATAGCCATGCTCCGGCGAGATGTCGACGAGGCGTCCCATCAACGGTGGGAAGACGAAGCCTCCAAAGGCGCCGAGACCGCCCACCCAACCGTTGGCACCGCCCACACCCTCACTGACATAGACGGGCACGAGCTTCATCGTGGCGGCATTGTTGAAGCCAAATGCCACAGAGATGAGTAGGCTGACGAAGAAGAGACCCTCCCATCCCATTGGGATATTCATCAGTAGACCGGCTACGGCCAGCAGGGCGAGGGCACCCATGGAGACCTTCTTGCCACCGATGCGGTCGGAGAGCTTGCCACCGGGCACGCGCAGCAAGGCGGCAAGGATAGAGAATGTTGCTGTGAGACCTCCGGCAAGCATCGGGTCCAAGCCCATGCCTTTCTTCCAGAAGGTGGGAAACCAAGCTGTCAAAGCCATAAACCCGCCGAAAGTTGTGAAATAGCAGAGTACGAGCATCCACGTCTGTGGG
>ONBC01000017.1 GCA_900315955.1 uncultured Prevotella sp. | reverse complement strand
CTGATCCTTTCAGCCGTGATCTTTGGCTTTGCTCATATCTTCAATGACGGAGCCACCGTCTGGTCGGCCTTAGCCATAGCTGTCACGTCGGGATGGCTGCTGGGAGTAGCTTATGTCTATCATCAATCGCTATGGGCACCGATAGGGATGCACTGGGCATGGAACTATCTTGAAGGATACGTTTTCGGCTGTCCGGTTTCCGGGGCGTTTATCCAGCATCCCATTATCACGTCACGTCTCGTCGGTCCGACATGGCTGACAGGCGGTTCCTTTGGCCCCGAAGCTTCCGTCATCGCTATATTAATAGGTGTGGCCATCTCCTTATACTATACGCTAAAGCTAAAGCAAAAACGACACGATCAAATCATTGCATAAAATCATCCGACGGGTTTTGCTATTGATGGCTGGAGTTATTGGTACATATTACCTGTACAGCTGCTTTATAAAACATAAATTATGAATCCGCTTTCATAAAAAACGGGAGATCCTACTTGCGTGTCTCCCGTTTTTTATGTAACCTCAATTCCGCAACCCTACTAAAGGTCTCAGAGCGTTGTGGCCCAAACCACCAAGAATGCGATTTCTCTTGTTCGGATTTTTTTTTACCTTGTGCTGGCTGATATGCGAGCATAATGCCTCCCTTACCCCCATCGGAGGTTACAAACAACAGCCCCTCCAAAACGTTTGGCTCATCCGTAACTGGCATTGAATACGGTCTGGTAGTGCAACCATCTGTCCTTCGTGTAGATGTTCAGCGTCTATTGTCTGGTGACACGGACCCATTTCGCCGGGACAACAATGAAGGCGAAGACAAAAGTCATGGTCGTTGGTCAATATGGCGCGGTACATATATAACAATAATAAAGAGAATGACAAAACATAACAAGTTAAATATAAACTGATTTATAGATAATTAGCTTTGTAGCCAGCGTTATCGCTACAAAATAATCGAAAATTCAGAGTATTAGTATGCGCTCAACATTATGATGTCCGCTGAGGGCGACGGATCTCGCGGGGCAAGTCATCGCCAAGTCTGTTCTCAAGTGTTTCACTGACCCTTATTATTCACAGGTTGCGAAAAAAGTTATGATTGTCTGCAACGTTTGCTTTGGTTTTTACGTTTATAATATTGGAAGCGCTCCAAATGATAGCAAGAACCATTAAAAAAGCAAATCCCATGAAGAAGATATTACTGTTGGTTGTGATGATGACCTTAGCGCTGCAAGGTGCCAGCGCACACACCGTAGAAAGCCTTGTCAACACGTTCTCCACGGAGAAGGGGGTCGAGAAGATCCATGTGGGCAAGACGATGATGCGCCTTGGCGCGTTTTTCCTCAACGACGAGGTGCGCCACGTCTCCAAGATCGCCAAAGGCATTCACTCGGTGTTAGTGTTGGACCTGGATCATTGCTCTGCAGACGCGAAGCGGCGCTTTGCCGCGGCTGTTGGCTCGCTCAACGACAACGCCTACACTACCGTTATGGAGACCAACGACGGCGACGACCACGTGCGTATCCTCGGCAAGCCCGACGGTGCCGACCTGCGCGACGTAGTGATCATCTCCTACGACCGTGACGACTGCCAGCTCGTGCGCCTCAAGGGTAAGGTGAAGGGAAAGGACGTGCGGAAGCTCATCGACGACTGATTGTAGCCGACAACGCTGATGGAAGCCTCTACGTTTAAACAGATTTTCCTGCCTTGCAGCAGCCGGCTCTACGCGGCCGCCCTGAGGCTGACGGGCAACGGCCAGGCCGCAGAGGATCTGGTGCAGGACACGCTTCTCCGCCTGTGGATGAAGCGTGACGCCCTGCCGCCGGACTTCAATGCGGCAAGCTATTCATTGGCCACGCTGCGCAATATCTTTCTCGACGGCAGGCGACGTAAAGCGCTCGACGAGACGGATGAGCCGTTGGACCGCCTGGTCGTGGCCAATGACCGGCAGACCGACACCGAGATAGAACGCAGCGATGCCGCCACACTCGTGCGCACGCTCATCAGCCGGCTGCCGGCCAGGCAACGACAGGTCATCACGATGCGCGACCTTGAAGGGTTCGAAAGCGAGGAGATACGGCGCGCTACGGGACTGTCGGAAATAAATATTCGCTCGCTGCTCAGCCGTGCGAGGAGCACGGTGCGGCAACAATTCAAAAAACTTTCTGCTCATGAATGCTCAAGAAATTAAAGCGCTGCTTGATAAATACGACAACGGTCTGACCACGGCCCGCGAAGAGCGGCTGTTGGAAGAGACGCTCCTCGGCGACGTGCCGGAGAGCCTGGGCGGTGAGGCCGCTTATTTCCAGGCCTTGCACGCCTTGCAGGAGCCGCTATCAGCTGAGGTTCGGAACCTGGAGGAAAAGCTCTCGAAAGAGATTGACCAGTGGAACGTCGTTGAGCGCGCTTCGGGACGGAAGGCGCGGCGCATGAGCCTCAGAGTGGCAGGTTTGGTAGCGGCCTCGCTCCTGCTGCTCTTCTCGCTTGGCGTGTTTCTCAACAATCGTCAGGCGCAGCCGGCGGCGATAGCGGAACAGACCGACACCTTCAACAACCCGCAGGACGCTCAGGCAGCCGCCGGAAAAGCCTTGGCTAAATTTTCAACGGCTCTCAACAAAGGGCTGGATAAAATGAACAACAAAGATTATAATCACTAAACAGAAGAAGATAATGAGACGGATCATCCTATTGCTCGTCTGTGTGTGCATGGCCGCTATGGCCATGGCTCAGGACGCGCTTTTCAAGAAATACAGCAACACACGCGGCGTGGAAACGGTGTTCATTTCCAAAGCCATGCTAAACATGATGGGCACGGTAGAGGTCAACGACAGGCAATTGTCGACGAAAAAGATCGACCGCATACAGATAATGTCGTGCGAGCGCCCGTCGATGGTGCGCACCATCAAAGCTGAGGCCTTAGCCGCTTTCCAGCGGGGACGGTACGAGGAAATGATGCGGATGCACGATGATGACGAGCAGACCATCATTTACGGCAAGTCGTTGGGCCACGGACTCAGTGAGTTTGTACTGTTCGAGACAGAGCGAGACGAGATAAATATTATCAATATACGAGGCCGTATCACCCTCAATGACATTAAACATTTAGCGGACTGAGATTGCTAATGTATGAGATTGCTAATGGAGCTGTTGAATATAATTATTTCTTGTTTTAACATCCATTAGGGCCAACATCACCATATAGGTAACCAAGAAGCACAGATGGATTTTATCGCTGATGAATTATAAAAATATCATATTCGATTTGGGCAATGTCCTCGTCAAGCTTGATGAGGCTGCTACGATGCGTGCGTTTGAAGCCTTAGGCTGGCCGAAGAAAGATCATATTCGTGAGTACGCCGAGGGGCTGAGGCTCTTCCAGGCGATGGGCGTAGGACAGATGAGCAATAAACAATTCTTTGATGCGTTTCGCGCGACAACTCATTCAAATGTTACCGATCGACAGATCACCGATGCCGCCAACGCCATGCTGCTATATATCCCTGAGGAGAAAAAACGCATGCTGTTGCAGCTGAGAGAAAAAGGACACCGTGTTTTCCTGCTTAGCAATACCATTGATCTTCACTGGCAATACTGTAAGAATAATCTCTTTCCAATGGACCAATATGGTGTAGACGATTATTTCGAGAAAACATTTCTCTCACAGGAAATGCATATGAAGAAGCCTGATGATGAAATCTTTCAGCAAGTAGTAAAAGACGCGGCCATGGATCCCGGCGCTACTCTCTTCATCGATGATTTGGAGGTGAACTGTGAAGCTGCGGAGCGCAATGGCATCCACACTTTTCAGAACAAGAATTTTGATGACTGGATGCAACTGTTTTGATAAACGATTAAAGATGGCACGTAGCCACATAAAAAATCGTTTGTCCCTTGTTGTTGATGGAACACTTGGACCAAGGTTAATAAATAGCAAAAATGTGTTCAAGCGGACAATAAAAAAGAGAGTCACAAAAGTGTAACTCTCTTTTTTATTGCGCTTGAACCAACGACCCCCTGATTAACAGTCAGGTGCTCTAACCAACTGAGCTACTGAAGCAGTGTGCGTGTCATTTCTGATTTGCGGTTGCAAAGGTACGCACATTCTGTGAACCCACCAAATATTTTCGTAACTTTTTTATCATTTTTCTTCAAAAAGATGAATTTTACTGCTTTTGGCGCATGAAAGGACGCGATTATTCGTATCTTTGCACCTATTATATAGCCTCAGTAACGTAGGTGGAAATTATTTTACCAATGAAAAAAACATATCTGTTGTTGCTCTGTCTCTTCACCGGCATCATGGGCTACGCCCAGACGAAGGACGAGCATTATTTTAAGGTGGCGAAGAATCTTGATATCTTCAACACTATCTACAAGAATCTCGACATGATGTATGTCGATACCCTGGATGCTGATGTCACGGTCAGCACGGGTATCAACGCCATGCTGCGCAGTCTTGATCCTTACACGGAGTATTATCCGGCAAGTAAGAGCGGTGACGTGAAGATGATGCTTACGGGCAAGTATGCGGGTATCGGCTCGCTGATCCGTTACAACTTCAAGCTTGGCCGCGTCTGTATCGACGAGCCTTACGAGAACATGCCGGCTGCCGAGGTGGGACTGAAGAAGGGTGACATCATCCTCTCCATCGACGGTGAGGACATGACGAAGAAGGACAACGAATACGTCAGCAACCATCTGCGTGGCGATGCCGGTACCACCTTCGAGCTGAAGATTCACCGCCCGTCGACGAACAAAGACATGAAGTTCAAGATCACGCGCCGTGCCATCCAGCTGCCTGCCGTGACTTATTATGGTTTGCAGAAGAACGGGTTCGGCTATCTCAACCTCAGCTCTTTCACCGAGGGTTGTGCCAAGGCGGTGCGCAACGCTGTCATCGATATGAAGGAGAAGGGGATGAAAGGTCTCGTCTTCGACCTGCGCGGCAACGGTGGCGGCTCGGAGTATGAGGCTGTGAACATCGTCAACTGCTTCGTGCCGAAAGGCCGTCTCGTGGTAAGCAACCGCGGTAAGATGAAGAAGGTGAACCACGATTACTATACCGAGTCGGAGCCTGTCGACACCCTGATGCCCGTCGTGCTGCTTGTCAATGGCAACACGGCCTCGGCCGCGGAGATCACGAGCGGCTCGCTGCAGGACTTCGACCGCGGCGTTGTCATGGGCACAAAGACTTTCGGTAAGGGGCTCGTACAAACGGTCATGAATCTGCCTTACAATGCTCAGATGAAGATGACAACGAACAAATATTATATCCCTTCTGGCCGTTGTATTCAGAAAATCAACTACAAGCACAATGCGTCGGGTGGGGCAGAGGTCGTTGCTGACTCGCTGACCCGTGCGTTTAAGACGCTTCACGGACGCGTTGTGCGCGACGGCGGCGGCATTATGCCTGACATTAAGGTGGAGGCCGACTCGATGCCGAATATCACCTATTACCTTGCCGCTGTGCGTGATTCCAATGAGCTCATCGATTCCTGGGAGGAGAAATATATCGCTACCCATCCCACGATCGCCAAGCCTTTAGCTTTTAAGCTGACAGATGACGACTTCAACGACTTCAAGCAATCAGTGCTTGCCAGCTCTTTCAAATACGACCCCATGAGCGGCAAGCAGCTTGATGAGCTGGAGAAGCTCGCGAAGTTTGAGGGGTATTACGACGATGCCAAGGCGGAGTTTGATGCCCTCCGTAAGAAGTTGCACCATAACCTCGCCAAGGATCTTGATCTGGCAAAGGCAAGCATCATGCAGGTGTTGCAGAGCGATATTGTCACCGCTTATTATTATCAGCGTGGCGCTGTGGAGAATGGCTTGCAGGCGGACAAGCAGGTGCAGGCTGCTTTTGACCTGCTTGCTGACAAGGCTAAATACAACAGCATCCTGCAGCCCAAACCGCAGCAGCCGGCAGTAACAAAGGCGCAGCCGAAACGGAAAAAGTAAGGCTCGAAACTCCATGAAATAAGAAAGGACCGCGTGCTCTCGATAGAGCGGCGGTCCTTTCTACGTTAGTATGTTATGAAAAATTTGAGAGAATCGAAACTTCACAGTTTCTTTGTTGTTTTACTAATTGATTTATAGAGAAAGCATAGAAAAAATCATTTCAGTACCGGCATCGTTGATGGAGCGTCCGGTGAAGCCAGGCTCTGTTGTAGCGTATCGACCATTGAACTGTCACCGATGGCGACATTGGTGCCGTTGTCGAGCTCCGGCTTGTAATAGCCGTCATAGTTGCTGATAGGATCCTGGTTGCTCTTTGAGAAAGGCACCTGCATGGCGTTGCCTAAGGTGAGCAGGATTGCTACCATCGCGGCGGCTTTGAGGAGCGGCTTGAAACGCTGCGTCATCGTAATGACGCGTGCCTTGACCGGCTTGCGCGCCGCGATAGCTGCAAAGAGCTTCTCGTCAAACTCATCTCCCAATACATCACGCTTCGCCTCCGTTGCCTCATAGCTGAACAAAGGCTTATAGCGTCTCAACTCAGCCGGGATGTCCTCCTGACTGAAGAACGCGCGGAGGATGTCTTCCTCTTCCAACGTGGTCTCGCCACGCCAATAGCGCTCCAAGAGCTGATTGATGTACTTATAGTCCATTATTTGGGTATTTCTATTTGAATGACGATGCCGGGGGAAAATAGTTACAGCAAAATCCGCATTTTAACATTTGTTATTGATTGATGCTTTGTAAGGTAACTGCTCGGCCTTTTTGACATGAAGAAGCAGAACGACTAAAAAAGCGTAACACACATATTTACGCATTCCAGTACAGGTATGATATGGCAACGTGACACATACGAGGCAGGATCGTGACACGTACGAGGCAGGATCGTGACACGTACGAGGCAGTATCGTGACACGTACGAGGCAGTATCGTGACACGTATGAGGCAGGATCGTGACACAGTTGAGGCAGGATCGTGACACAGATGAGGCAGGATCGTGACACAGATGAGGCAGGATCGTGACACATATGTGAAAAGATCGTGACACGGTTGAGGCAGGATCGTTACACGGCGCGAAGGCGATGGCAGAACTCAGAAATTACGCTGAGCAATTATCTTAATAAGGTAACTGCTCAGCCTTTTTGACATGAAGGTTCAGATCGACTAAAAAATAGTCGTTCTCTGACATGAGCCTTTCCGCTCCGATAAGCGCTTTCCGATAATGCCATGAAAATCCAATCACATTTAATCCATTCACGTTGCGTTTCTCAACAGAAAGCCTTAACTTTGCATTGCATTTGATTTTCAAGAAGTTATTTAAGAATAAAACAGAATAGGTTAGCTTTATGAAGATAGGTAACATTGATTTTGGTAGCAGGCCGTTGTTTCTTGCACCCATGGAGGATGTAACGGATATAGGCTTCCGCAAGCTCTGTAAGCGTTACGGAGCGGCGATGGTGTACACGGAGTTTGTCTCTGCCGACGCTATTATCCGCTCTATACCAAGCACTTTATCGAAGATGAAGGTGGACGATGACGAACGGCCGGTAGGTATTCAGATCTATGGGCGCGATGTCGACTCGATGGTAGAAGCCGCTAAGATCGTGGAGACCTTTCATCCTGATATCATCGACCTTAACTTTGGCTGCCCCGTTAAGAAAGTGGCAGGGAAAGGTGCGGGAGCCGGATTGTTGAAGGATGTCCCGCTCATGCTGGAGATCACGCGCGAGGTCGTGAAAGCTGTACATACGCCCGTGACGGCAAAGACCCGACTGGGATGGGACAAGGAGAACCTCATCATCACAACCCTTGCCGAGCAACTGCAAGACTGCGGTATCCAGGCACTTACCATCCATGGGCGCACACGCTCACAGATGTACACCGGCGAGGCCGACTGGACACTGATCGGCGAGGTGAAGAAGAACCCACGCATCCATATCCCGATCATCGGCAATGGCGACATTACGAGTCCGGAAAAGGCAGAGGAAGCCTTTGACGAGTATGGTGTCGATGCCGTGATGATTGGCCGGGCAACCTTCGGAAGGCCTTGGTTTTTCAAGGAATGCCGCGACTTCATGAATGACAAGGCTCATAAAGAGGGTGCAGATAGCGTACCTGCTGCACCCTTGACAATCGATGATAAGATTGACATCCTTGAGGAGCAACTGCGCATCAACGTGGAGCGTATCGACCAGTATCGGGGCATTCTGCATACGCGCCGGCACCTTGCTGCCTCCCCGATCTTTAAGAATATACCCAACTTCCGACAGACGCGCATCGCTATGTTGCGGGCTAATACCGTCGATGAAGTTGTCAAGATCTTAGAAGATTGTCGGTTGAAACTCAAACAGTTATGACAAAGCTGCGACAAAACCATGAATTGATTTAACAAATATTAATTGCTATGTCAAAAAGTTCATTGTGATTGTACCTGCTCGATAATCTTCTGAATACGAAGAAGGCCGCAAGCGGAAACGTGCTCTGCTTGCGGCCTTCTATATATCAAGTTCTATGCTTTCTCTATAACACTCTCCCGAGTGTGGTTCCTCCAATCTTCATTCGTCGGTCTTAAGCCTCAGCATTTCTGCCCATGTGGACACCAACGAGAGCAATAAGACCAAACATCAATGCTGCTGTAGCAATAAAAGTACTAAATGTCATAATACTAAAATATTAATTGTTATCCTTTATTTGTTATCCTGTTATCTTTCTCTGATTGCACTGCAAAGGTAGTGCCTTTCGGATAACCTACAAAGAGAATCGACTTTATTGAGCGTTATGGTTAAGTTTTCTTGACAACTGTCAAGCGACTTGACAGCGGTCAATTTTTGTCAGCGTGACAGACTGACACTATCGCAGATGATAACGACATGATCTCCTAACAGGGTGGTTCCAAAAAGATACTTGTTACCGCCATCTCTCAGTTTGAGACGTTTCCGCAGCGCTACGGCCGAGAGTGGAAAGTTGCGGGTGGCGATATTCGCTTGCGTGATGCCGGCCAATTTTTTCGACAGTTCTTTTTTGTTCATCCCGGAGACAGCTGTGATGCGGAACCTTCTGCCCGGGAAAGTCTCAATGTCTTCTTCTCCTATATAATAATGTGTATCCCGGTCGAGCATCCTAAGGTTGAAGGCGTGAGACAACGGTGCGAAGAGGCCTGTCTTCATGACGGAGGCATTGGGCACGAAAAGATATTGCTCCGTCCCGTCTGCCGGTGCTTGATCCAACAGCAGCGGGACTTGCCGGGCATTTTTTGCAATCTCTGTTTCGAAACGTTGGCGGTCATTGACACAGACAATCTTTATTCCTCCAACGTCGGTTGACGATAACGGTTGAAGAACGATCAGCAGTTCCTTGCACTCGTTCTTGACAGATACCACATGCACTTCGCATTGTACGCCCTTAATCACTGAAGGGAGCTGAGCGGTGAGTTGTTTAACCGCCTCGTGCCAATCCAGCATCGGAGAGAGTTTGATCATGATGACATCCGCGCATAGCAAGAGCTCATCGCGGATGCCGAGGACATCGGGCGTGCAGTCAGCTAAGCGAAACACCTTCTTGCCATGACTGTCGCGCCGTGCCGGGTCCAGATAGATCACGGTCTTGCCATGGGTAGCTACCGTCTCGCCACTTTTCATTTTAGCGGTGAGCTGATGAAGATACGCTACCCCGTCCCCATTGACAACCTCCACATTATGCAAGCCCAGCACCTCGAAGTTATGCTGAGCCACTTCCACCAGCGATGCGTTCCGTTCCACATACACCGCGTGATGGAATCCACGGGACATCAGCGAGAAGTCTGCCCCGAAGCCTCCGGTAAGATCGATGAGTGTCGCTTTGTCCGGTTCACAGAACCGTGCGATACATTCGTGCTTGTAGCGGGCCGTCTCCTCACTCGAGCACTGTTCCATGTTGAGGTGGGGCGGATAGATGATACCCTCCGCAGCAGCCCACGTCGGAAGTTTCCGTCTCGCCGTTTGCCAGCCTTGGATCTGATCTAAGGCGAATGGCATATCAACAGCTTCATCCTTACAGCCTCTCAGTGCCAGCGTGCGTACGTCGTCGCTACGGTGCTGACGGATAAATCGTGCGGTTTCATCGTTGATAATCATACGCTATAGGGATAAAAAGCCATCATTCATAATCATTTATAGATGAGTGTCGTCATGGTGTCCGGATCAAAGATCGTCTGTGCTACGCGCTGAATGTCCTCGGCCGTAACGGCATCTATATCCCGGAACAAGCCCGTCAGGTCTCTTGCCTTATTGTGGAAGAGATACACACTGCCGAAGTCTAACGCGAAGTTTTCACGGTTGTCGCAGTCTACTGTAAGCTGCCCCCTAAGTTGTTTCTTGGCAGCCTCCAACCGGTGTGGAGTGAGCAGGGTGTTCCGAAACTTGTCGAGTTCCCGATGCACCAGCTTCAAACAGCGTTTTACGTCCTTTTCATCGCATCCGAGATAGGTACACCACATGCCAGTATCGGCGTATGTAACCATTGTACTCTCCACGGTATAGACGAGTCCACGGTGTTCACGGAGCACGACATTGAGGCGTGCGTTCATCCCGCGTCCACCTAAGATATTATTGAGCAGATAGAGGCTCATGCGCTCGCGAAGCTGCTCATCACAGCCACTAAACGACCGGCAGCCTATCATGACATGCGCCTGGTGTGTGTCTTTCTCGCGGATGATGACATTGCCCGTCTCTACATTGCCCGTCTCCATATTGCCCGTCTCATTATAAGCTGACGATGGAACCGATGATTCCGGAAGTTTTGGCATGGACTGACACGAAGCCTCGATGGGAATAGCAGGCAGACGCTTACCGCCATACATAAAGAATATGGCGTTCTCTGGCTTATAGAACCGTCGGGTGAAGCGCAGGGCATCCGCTGTGGTGAAGGCACGCACTCGGGCTGCCGTACCGAGAATGTTATGACCTAAAGGATGGTCTTTGAAGATAATATTCTCAAAGTCGTCGTAGATAAGGTCGGCCGGAGAGTCGTTATAGCTTTCTATCTCGTCGCAGATGACCTCAACCTCTTTATTAATCTCTTTCTGCGGATAGACAGCGTGGAAGACGATATCCGTGAGCAGATCAGTCGCCTTGCGGATATAGGCGGCGGGCACGGCGGCATAGAATACCGTACATTCTTTGGTAGTATAAGCGTTGAGGCTGCCGCCCACGCTCTCTAAGCTGTTGAGGATAGTCGTCGCACTGCGATGCTCGGTGCCTTTGAAGGTCATGTGCTCACAGAAGTGTGCCAACCCTTCCTCCCCGGGCTGCTCATTGCGCGATCCTGCTGCAATCTGATAGCCGAGATAGACCACCGGAGCGTCGGAAGGCAGATGAATCGTGCGCAAACCGCACGGCAAGACAGAGGTCTGGTAGCTTAATGTATTCATGTTGAGTTCCATATTGCAAAATTACGGAAAAAAGTTGGAACGGATCCTTTGCGGTCTCTTTCTTTTGCATTATCTTTGCCGATAATATAACACAAGAAAAAATTATGCGTAAAGTAATAGGTATAGGAGAGACGGTGCTCGACATCATCTTTAAAAAGGAACAACCCATCGGCGCTTACCCCGGCGGCTCAACCTTTAACGCCATCATATCCATGGCTCGTGCCGGCGTTCCCACTTCGTTTATCAGTGAGGCCGGGCACGACCGTATCGGGCAGAACATCATTGAGTTTCTGAAAGATAATGGGGTTGACGCCAGCAACGTGAACGTCTATCCCGGTGCAAAGTCACCCGTATCATTGGCTTTCCTCGATGAGAACAACGATGCCGAATACATCTTCTATAAAGATCATCCGCACGATCAGCTCGACTTCGTCTATCCCGACATCCAACCCGATGACATCGTGCTTTTCGGCTCCTTCTATGCCGTAAACCCCGTGATCCGCCCGCAGATCGTAGGTTTGCTCGACTATGCGCGCGCCCATGGCGCCATCATCTATTATGATGTCAACTATCGCAACTCTCACAAGAATGATGTGATGAAGATCACGCCCAACTATCTCGAGAACCTCGAGTATGCTGACATCGTGCGTGGCTCGCGTGAGGATTTTGATGTACTTTACAAGCTCGACGACCCAGATAAGGTGTATCAGGCAGAAATAAGCTTCTATTGCAAGAAGTTCATCTATACGAGCGGAGCCAAGCCCGTCCATCTCTATGCCGACGGTGGCTTCCGCAAGAGCTATCCCGTTATCAATACCGAGACCGTGAGCACCATCGGTGCCGGTGACAACTTCAATGCCGGTTTCATCTATGGACTGATGAAATATGGCATCACACGCCGCGACATTGAGAACGGACTGACGGAAGAGCAGTGGGATGAGTGCATCGCCAGCGGACAGCGCTTCTCTGCCGAGGCGTGTAAGAGTATCTACAACTATATACCGGCCGATTCACCCTTATGCAAGGAGTAAAATAAAGCAATGGGTAGAAACGCAAGGGGGGCGGCCATGTGGTCGCCCCCCATTGTAAAGTTATTAATAATTCCAGATTATTTCTTTCCGAACTTCTCGTCGAGGAAGGTGTAGAAAGCAGGATCCTCGCCCGCGATGGTCTTCACGATTTTGCCGTCAGGACCCACAAGGATCTTTGTCGGGAAGCCCGTGACTCCGTAGAGATCCAGCGTGTTCACGGCACCGGAACGCGGCTGATACACATGCTTCCAGGGCAGCTCGTATTTCTTTACGCCGGCTTTCCACTTGTCCTGTGTCTCGTTGCAGTCGATGGACAGAATCTCAAAGTTGGCCTTATACTTGTTGTAGTACTCCTTCATCTTTGGGATGCCGCGCACGCACCAGACACACCATGTGCCCCAGAAGTCGAGCAGCACATACTTTCCCTTGAAGCTTGACAGTTTGAGCGGTTTGCCATTGAGGTCATTGAGCGTGAAGTCGGGAGCCACAACGCCTGTCGCTTGTTTCTTGGCAGCCTCTTGCTCAGCCTGTTCGCGTTTGGCAGCCTCGTCGATGACACTCTGATAATAGTCGTGCATACGGCCGTTCTTCACGTTGTCAGAGAGCGCGGCGGCAGCTTTCTTCATAGCGTCGACATCTTCAAGACGCGGGATGAAAGCAGCAGCACCCTCCGAGTCGGGATGTTTGGCGATGAAATCGACCATAGCAGCTGTTGCCTGCTTCTGCAAGGCTGGCGCTTTCTCCACATACTCTTTCGATAAGACATCCAGCTTCTCTCCATTAGCCATTCGCTTCTCCAAGGATGCTACCATGTCATTGAGCGGCTTTTGAGCAGCCTCATTAGCACGGTCTGCTTCATTGTACTCCTCGTAGAACTTACTTCCACTGAAATAATAAGCTGCGTTCAGGTCACCCGTCAGCACAGCTTTCTCACCCGGCACGGCGATGGCACTGAAACCGATTCGCTCCTCGCGGCGCAGTGTGCCCGGGGTGTAAGCATAGATGTCCGTCGGCTTCTCGACATTGACGGTGAAGTTGAACTGTCCGTCTTTCGTCAGCACGGTGTCGCGCTTCATACCTTGTCCGTTGGGTGTCATCACGATGAGTGTGTCCTTCAGGCCTTTGAGGTTGCCTGAGAAACTCACGCTCCCATTTCCTTCAGCAGCGTTGGCGGATGCAGCAAGCAGCGCCATTGCAGCCATTGTAAGCATTGTTCTTTTCATAGTATGGTTTATTATATAGTGTTTTTATAGTCTCTATAGTCTCTATAGCCTCTATAGTGTCTATAATGTCTATAGCCTCTATAGCTTCTCTACTTCTTGGGATAACGGCGCGCCCATCCTTCTTCAGAGAAGTCAGGCTCTTCGTCTTTGAAGTCGACGTCGCCACCTCTCATCAGTGCGCGCCAGTCGTCCTTGCCTTTGGCACCACCTTGTTCCTTGCGGCCTCCGGCACTTTTGCGGCTCCCCGTCCTCTTGGTTCTCTCGTTCTTGCTCTTCGTCGGGACACCAGCATCAGCATCATTGCACCGCACCTCGCGCCCTTTATACCGTACGCCGTTGAGTGCACGCATCACCTTGTCGGCATCCTTCTCCGGCACTTCGATATACGAGAACTTCGACAGCAGGTCGATATGTCCAATCTCCTGCTTCGGACCGTGGACATGGTGGTTGACAAACTGCATCACCTCACCCGGATAGAAGCCATCGGTCTTGCCTAAATTGATGAAGAGACGACGATAGCCCGCCTCAGCCTTACGAGGACCCCGTTGACGGTCTCCCCGTCTGCCACTTCTGCCACCTTCGCTTCTTCCTTCCTTCGTCTTTCGGTCCGAGGCACGTGGTGGAACAATCTCCGGCGCATTCTTGTAATAGTCGAGGAACTTACCGAAGGTGTTCGACACCATCTTCTTGATGATATCCTCCTTGTCTATATATTCGAACTGCCGGTTGATGTCGGCCATGTAAGGTGCAATGAGATCTTCATCGACATCGGTCTTCATGATGTCGTCCATCGACTTATAAAGTTGCTTCTTGCAAATCTCCTCCGGCGTGGGGAGCGTGCCTTCGACGAAATCCTTGCCAATAACTTTCTCTATGGCTCTGACCTTGAACTTCTCGCGGATATGAATGATGGAGATGCTCGTACCCTTCTTTCCCGCACGCCCCGTACGTCCGGAGCGGTGCGTATAGTTCTCCACGTCGTCGGGGAGTCCATAGTTGATGACGTGCGTGAGGTCATCGACATCGAGGCCGCGCGCTGCCACATCCGTAGCGACAAGCAGCTGCACGAGATGCTGTCGGAACTTCTGCATGGTGAGGTCACGCTGTTGTTGCGAGAGGTCGCCATGGAGCGACTCGGCATTGTACCCGTCTTTGATCAGTTTGTCCGCCACCTCCTGCGTCTCGAGCTTCGTGCGGCAGAAGATGATGGCATAGATACGGGGGTAATAGTCGACAATACGCTTCAGCGCAAGGTATTTGTCCTTGGCATTGACCAGATAATAGATATGGTTTACGTTCTCCGCGCCTTCATTGCGCGAGCCGACAACAATCTCCTTATAATCATGCAGATAGTTAGTAGCGATCTTCTCTATCTCCTTACTCATCGTAGCAGAGAAGAGCAGCGTGTTACGGTCCTCGGGCACCTGCTCGAAGATCGCGTTGATACTGTCGGAGAAGCCCATGTTCAGCATCTCGTCAGCCTCATCGAGCACCACGTTGCGGATGTTGTCGAGCTTCACCTTGCCACGCTCCATGAGGTCGATGAGACGGCCCGGGGTAGCCACGATGATCTGCGCGCCATGACGCAACTCATTGATCTGCGTGCCGATAGACGCGCCCCCATACACGGGGATGATGTGCATGTGAGGGATGTACTTGGCAAACGAGTTGAGGTCATCGGCAATCTGCAGGCACAACTCGCGCGTCGGACTGAGGATCAGCGCCTGTGTATCTTTCGTCGTGGCATCGGTGCGCTGAAGCACCGGGATACCGTAGGCTGCCGTCTTGCCGGTGCCGGTCTGTGCCAAGGCTATGACGTCGTTGTGCTCTCCAAGCAAATAAGGGATTACTTCCTCCTGTACGGGCATGGGCTGCTCGAACCCAAGCTCTTCAATGGCGCGGCGGATAGGCTCGCTCACGCCCAATTCTTCAAATGTCTTCAAAAAAATAGCTATATAATATAAATAATGTGCAAAGTTACGGGAAAGAACGCTATTATACGAGAAAAAGATGATAATTATTGTTATCTTTGCAAGAATAATAATTGATACCATGAAGATAGCAGTATTTTGTTCGGCCAACGACCATATCGACAAGTGTTATTTCACTGCGGCAGAGGAGCTTGGTCATTGGATAGGCGCCAATGGTCACATGCTCGTCTACGGCGGTCAGAACCGCGGACTCATGCGCTGTGTGGGTCAGGCGGTGCATGAGAGCGGCGGGCAGCTCATTGGCGTCATCCCGCAGATGCTCGTCAGAGCAGGGCAGCGGCCCGACTGCCTCGATGTGGAGATCCCGTGCGACAATCTCGCCGACCGCAAGGAATTGATGCTCGCCCAGGCGGATGTATGCATCGCACTGCCCGGTGGCATCGGCACCCTCGACGAGGTGTTCACCGTGGCGGCTTCGCACAACATCGGTTATCACGCCAAGATGGTGGTCCTCTACAACATCCATGGTTTTTGGGACAAGACCATCGAGATGTTGGATGATATGCAGGCGCGCGGCTTCATTCGCGGGCAGTGGAGCGACTATATCCAAGTGGCAGACAGCTTCGATGCGCTGAAAAAAATATTGTGAAGCCGTGCAAGGTTTTGTCCTTCCTCACATTTATGAAGCGATAAAGGACAAAAGCTATGAAGAACACATTATTCACCAACAAACTATTCAAGGTCTTTGGCCTTGCTCTCCTGCTTGTAGCGGGAGCGTGTACAATACAGTCGTGCGATAACGATGATGACGATGGTTATGAGCTGATCATTGATCCATACTTAGGAGCCAATGCCATCGTGACGGTAAAGACCGACTCAACAGGCGGGCAGTGCTATCTGCAGCTCAACGACTCCGTACGTCTCCTGCCCACCGGCTTGAAGCAGCCGCCGTTTGGCAACAAGGAGGTGCGTGCCCTCGCCATGATCCGCTTTACGGGCGAGCAGGCCGACAAGAACTTTCCTTGCGTGTATGTCGACCGTCTCGACAGTATCCGTACGAAGATGATGTCACCGGCAGTGGACAACATGGAGAAAGTGTATGGCAACGATCCTTTGGAGATTGTCAAGGACTGGAGCACAGTCTGTGAGGACGGCTACCTCACCTTGCGCATCCGCACCATCTTTGGCGGAGCTACTGCGCACACCCTTCGCCTCGTGCGTACGGGCGACGATACGGTGACGCTCTATCACGATGCCAATGGAGATACACATGGATCGGTTGGCGACAATCTCATTGCCTTCCGCCTCAATGACCTGCCTAACACCGGAGGCAAGTACAAGAATTTCACGTTGAAATGGACTTCTTTTGCGGGTGAGAAGCGCGTGACGTTCAAGTATAAGACAAGGAAATAATTGATGGATAACGAACAGCATATCCTTGAGATGTTCGCACGGGGTGATACCCGTGCGATGGATGTGCTGTACGCTGATTATGCCGACTATCTCACGGGCGTTTGCAGTCGGTACATCCCGCAATATGACGATCTGTGCGACGTGTTGCAGGAGGCCCTTGTAAAAGTGTTCACCTCGATTTCTAAGTTTCAGTATAAAGGCAGCGGCTCTCTGAAGGCGTGGCTCACCCGTGTTGTCATCAACGAAGCCCTGATGTTCCTTCGCAACAAGAAGAAGATGCTTTTCGTAGATGATGACCGTGAGATACCCGAACCCGCAGAAGAGCCGCCTGCCCCTGAGGAGCTGAGTGCTGACAAGGTGGCGGCAGCCATACAGATGCTGCCAGACGGCTACCGCACCGTTTTCAACCTCTACGCCATTGAGGGCAAGAGTCACAAGGAGATAGCAAAACTCTTGAATATCAAGCCGGATACATCTGCTTCGCAGTACCATCGGGCAAAGAACATGCTGGCTAAAATATTAAAGAGTCAACAAGCACAAAATGAAGGAGAAAGGAGGAACATACATGATTAATAATAAGAATAAGGACCGGAACAATGACAAGACGATTGGCAACCAAATGAGGAACAGCCGGACACACGATAACGGAAGGATGGGCGATGAGGCCTGGATCAAGGAGGTCCGTCGCCTGATGGCCGGACGCGAAGTGACAGCGCCTGACGACCTGCTTGCTTCCGTGCGGCGGGAAGTTGACAGCTGTGCGCAAGCCAATCCCGTGCCAGCGCCGGTGCCGCCTGTGTCGTCAGCGAAGGCTCGCGTCGTGCCGTTGCGCAACTATCGTTGGGCTGCGGCCGTTGCGGTCGTTGTGGCCTTTGCGCTGCCTGTCACCCTCCACATGCTGCAAAAGAAAGGCGCCGAGGTTGCATCCTCGGATCTCCCCGGAGCTATGCCTTCCGCCCTTGGCAGGACAGATGTAAGCCCACGAGCTTCTATACAGCATGCAGCATCTGCGCCGGAGGCAACATCAATCGCTTCATCTCCCTCTCAATATCTCGCTTTCAACGGATCTGCAGCTGAAGGGACACCGGCATCTGCTAACCAAGCATCACCTGTTGACCAAGCATCATCAGGCGCACAAGCGACATCTGACATTCAAGCATCCTCAGAAGCTCCCTCCTCACAGCCTTCTCATACCTCACCCGACACTCAGCAGCCTCCGGCTACCAAGCACAGTCGGTCTGGCGACTATGCGGCATACGACACGCCAATCCCGTCAACCTACCAATCAACCGTTAGCCATAACTTCAGCGTGACGGCTTACTGCGGAGGCATCGGATCGGGTTCGGGCCAGGGCAGTGGCATGACGCAAGGCATCCTGTTAGCTGATGCTGCTCCATACGGCTTCGCTTCTATCGAGATGAGAGAAGGAGCAGGCAGAAACGGAATGGTGGCTGTCGACCGCAAGAAAATGAAGGCGCATCACGCCCAGCCCGTAAAGGTAGGCATCAGTGTCGGATACTCGCTGACGAACCGTTGGTCTGTCAACACCGGACTAACCTACAGTTACCTTTCCTCCGACTTCACGGCTGATGGAGAGCCTAAGCAGACACAGCGGCTTCATTATGTCGGCATACCGCTGTCGGGAAGCTACAGCCTGCTGAAAAGCCGCAAGGCAGAGATCTATGTCACGGCGGGTGGTGAAGTGGAAAAGCTTGTAAAAGGAACGGTTTCATCGAAGAATGGACTGTCAGGCAATCGCGATGAGAAAGTCAGGGAGAGCCGTCCACAGTTCTCTGCAAAAGCTGCCCTCGGGGGTGCCTATCATTTTACGCCTTCCTTGAGTGTCTATGCCGAACCGGGCGTGAGCTATTATATCAACAACCACAGTTCGGTGATCAATGTCTATAAAGACCGTCCCACCAGCTTCTCACTGAACGTCGGCGTGCGCTATACCGTGAAGTAAAAATATTATCTGTCAGCGCCACCTACCTCAAATAAATTCAGTACCTTTGCACCCACTATGGTACTGAATTACATTTGGATAGGATTTTTTGTCGTATCCTTCCTCTTCGCCATTGTCCAGCTGCTGATGGGCGACACGACGATCTTCCAAAAGATTGTCGACTCTACGTTTGACACTTCAAAGACAGCCTTCGAGACTTCGCTCGGCCTCACCGGAGTGCTCGCGCTCTGGCTCGGCATCATGAAGATTGGTGAGAAAGCGGGTGCCGTGAATGTGCTGGCGCGCATGCTCAGCCCTGTCTTCTCGCGGCTCTTCCCCGACATTCCGAAGAACCATCCCGCCATGGGCTCCATCTTCATGAACGTCGCTTCCAACATGCTCGGCCTCGACAATGCCGCCACGCCGACCGGTCTGAAAGCCATGCAGCAGATGCAGGAGCTCAATCCGAAGAAGGACACGGCCACGAACCCCATGATCATGTTTCTCGTGCTGAACACCTCCGGCCTGACGATCATTCCCACGACGATCTTAGCGTTCCGCTCAAGCTATGGTGCCGCCCAACCTACGGATGTTTTCATCCCTATCCTCCTTGCTACAACCGTAGCAACCTTGTTTGGTATCATCATCACTTGCCTCTTCCAGCATATCAATATTCTTAAGCCTTCCATGCTTGCTGTCCTCGCGGGGCTCTGCGCATTCGTAGGCATCATCATCGCATCCTTCGGCAGTATGGATAAGGACACGATGGGTACGGTGACCGCTGTAGCCGGCAACGCCATCCTTTTGTCGGTGATTGTCGCGTTCATCATCGGTGGCTTCGTCAAGAAAATCAATGTCTACGATGCTTTCATCGAAGGAGCCAAGGAAGGCTTCCAGACGGCCGTGCGTATCATCCCTTATCTCGTCGCGATCCTCGTGGCTGTGGGCGTGTTCCGCGCCTCAGGTGCCATGGACATGCTCATCAATGGTATCTCCTGGTTCGTGAAGCAATGCGGTCTGAATGCAGACTTTGTCGGTGCCTTGCCTACCGCCTTTATGAAACCGCTCTCCGGGAGCGGGGCGCGCGGCATGATGCTTGAGGCCATGAAGAATTACGGCCCCGACTCCTTTGTAGGACGGCTTTCGTGCATCCTCCAGGGATCAACCGATACCACCTTTTATATATTAGCGGTCTATTTTGGCTCTGTGAACATTAAGTATACGCGGCATGCCGTCGCTTGCGGCCTGCTCTCTGACCTCGTTGGCTCCATAGCGGCCATTGCGATAGCGTATGTGTTCTTTTAAGGGGATAGGTAGGTGTGGTAGGTGTGGTAGGTGTGGTAGGGAAGCCTACGCTACCTACACAACCTACACAACCTACACGACCTACTCAACCTACTCATATTGTTTAACCATTAAAAAGATTATTGCTTATGGACTATGCAAAGAAGAAACCAGGAAGCTACAAGACGCTGCTTGCTTACAAGAAGAGCCAGTGCGTGTTTGACATTACCTATTACTTTGTGCGTAGGTTCATGGACAGAATGCATGACCGTACCGTCGACCAAATGCAGCAGGCGGCACGCTCGGGGAAACAGAATATCGTCGAGGGTTATAGTGACGCGGAAGGTTCCACGGAGGTAGAACATAAGCTCACTGTCATTGCCAAGGGTAGTTTGGAAGAACTTAAGGAGGATTATCTCGACTATCTCCGCAACAACCATTTGGAGATTTGGGGTGTGACTCATTATAAATATAAGGCCTGTCAGCCGCTTTTCCGTAAGCATAACGACAGCGAATACTATATGCGGCAAATCAAAGACCGCAATGATGAGGATATTGCCAATATCGCGCTCATCGTCATCAACCAAGCTTTAGCCTTGCTGCGCGGGCTGATCGACTATCAGGACAGGATGTTCTTAGCTGAGGGAGGTATCAAGGAGCAACGATACAGGGCGCGGTTGGATGCCAGGGCAAGAAACAACTTCGGCAATGGAACACGGTACCCGTCACAACCAGAACAAAAAAAGTAACAAAATATTATGTCTAATCTCAAATCATTGGCAAAGGAAACCGCGATCTACGGACTGAGCTCCATTGCAGCCCGTTTCATCGGCTATCTCCTCGTTCCCATCGAGACAGCGAAGTTCAATGCTGCCGGCGGACAGTATGGCATCATCAC
Organism: uncultured Prevotella sp.; assembly: GCA_900315955.1. Classification (GTDB taxonomy): domain Bacteria; phylum Bacteroidota; class Bacteroidia; order Bacteroidales; family Bacteroidaceae; genus Prevotella. The sequence goes on along the minus strand of ONBC01000017.1, from coordinate 16,850 downwards.
GAATATCTATGCCTACATCGCCCTGCTCATCATCATCCTCACCTACGGCATGGAGACAACATTCTTCCGGTTCATGAACCGTCCGGGCGAGGATCCGAAGAAAGTGTATGCCACGACCCTGCGCATGGTAGCCACGACATCGCTTGTCTTCATCCTCCTGCTCTGGGTCTTCCTCCATCCCATTGCTGGTGCCATCGGCTATCCCGACCATCCCGAGTTCATCATGATCATGGGCACATGTGTAGCCGTAGATGCTTTCACGGCGATACCCTTTGCCTATCTGCGTTATGCGCACAAAGCCCTGAAGTTCGCCTTGCTGAAGATGGTGAGCATCGTCGTCAACCTTGTTGGCGTGAGCCTCTACCTCATCGTGCTCCCCGCCATGCACTATAACCTCTTCGGTATCTACGATGCCAACTTCGACTTGCAGGTGGTGTGGATCTTCTGGATTGAGCTCTCCGGCTCTGTCCTTACGCTCATCCTCTTAGGCAAGGAACTGAAAGGCTTCGCCAACCCGTTCGACAAAGCGACATGTAAGCGCATGCTCTCTTATACCTGGCCACTCCTCGTCATGGGACTGGCAGGCCAGCTCAACCAGTGCGCCTCACAGATCATCTTCCCGTACGTCTTCGATGGAACGGCAGAGGAGGCGCGCGTGCAGCTCGGCATCTACGGCGCCTGCATCAAGATAGCGATGATCATGGTGATGATCACGCAGGCCTTCCGCTATGCCTACGAGCCGTTCGTCTTCGGACAGTCGAAAGAGAAGAACAGTAAGGAGACCTATGCCAAGGTCATGAAATACTACATCATCTTCACGCTTCTTGCCTTCCTCTGCGTCATCAGCTACATGGACCTCATCCGTTACATCGTCGGGCGCAGCTACTGGGAGGGTCTGGAGATCGTTCCTATCGTCATGGCCGCCGAGATCATGTTCGGCGTGTTCTTCAACCTCAGTTTCTGGTACAAGCTCATCGACAAGACGATCTGGGGCGCTTACTTCTCCGGCATCGGTGCCGCCGTGCTGATCGCCGTGGACATTATCTTCATTCCGCGCTTCAGCTACTGGGCCTGTGCCTGGGCGGGCTTCGTGAGCTACACCGTGAGCATGGTGCTGAGCTATTTCTTCGGACAAAAATATTATCCGATCAAATATCCGCTGAAGAGCATTGCCGTGTACGTTGTGCTCGCGCTTCTCCTCTTTGCGGGCATGACCTGGAGCAATGAGAAGTTGCCGATGGCTGCTTCGCTCGGTGTCAACACTGTACTCCTCATCGTCTATGCCGTCTATGTCGTGAGGCATGACCTGCCGCTGAGTTCTCTGCCCGTTATCGGCAAGAAGTTCCGGAAGTAACGATGTGATAAAGACATGAGCCATTCTTAGATAGGTGTCAATGCCTTGTCTTTTCTTACAACATCTTACATGAAGCCAATAGGAGTCTTTGACAAAGAATAAAACGATAAACGTTTTTTACAAAAAGTAAAAAGTCAGGACAATGGAAATTTGTGAAAGAGAAAGGAAAAACAAGGTGCGCAAGCCGAAGATAGAGACAAAAAGCGTCGATGAATGGACTTTCAACTGTTAGGTCACCCACCTTACTATAGTAAGGTGGGTGACCTAACCGTTAAAGGAGAGTGACCTAACCGTTGAATGTCGGTTACCTAACCACGGTTAGGTCAGTGATTTGAAAGGGTAGAAAAAGCTGTTAAAAAGCGATAAACACATAACAGCCTGATTTACAAAAGTTTATCAACTTACTCTGAGAATCGCTTCTTTTCGGCCGAGCACACATTTGTTTGAAAAGAAGCGATTCTCAACGGGGGTTGATAAAAAATAATCTTGACACTTAGAGCATCTTTCAACAACATCTTTCATCTTTTCCTTGGAAGGTGGCTCGATGGCCGGAGCAGGCAGGATCATTCGGTCACTTTGAGAACAGCCGTATTGACAGTTTGGCTGTTCGGGCCTATCATGATGTCGAAGTCGCCGGGCTCAAGGATGCTGTTGCCATCCGCATCATAATAGGAGAGGGTTGCGGCATCGATGTCGAAGTTGACAGTCTGGCTCTCTCCTTTAGCGAGATGGATGCGACGGAAGCCTTTAAGTTCTTTTATCGGTCTGACGATGTTCGCATAACGGTCGTGGATATAAAATTCGACGATTTCATCGCCATCTCTGTTCCCTGTGTTAGTGACGGTGGCAGATGCTGTTATCTTGCCACCTTTTTTCATCGTTGATGCGGAGAGCGTTACAGGACTGTATTTATAAGTGGTGTAACTCAGGCCATAGCCGAAGGGGAATAGCGGTCCCTGCGTCACATCCGTATAGTTGCTTTGGTATTTTCGAAACACCTTGTCGCCGTCCTCTACAGGCCGTCCTGTGTTCAGATGGTTATAGTAGAGTGGCTCCTGTCCCGTGGCACGCGGCATGCTGTTCACGAGCTTTCCCGTCGGTACCTTGTCGCCGAAAAGCACGTCGCAGATCGCATCGCCAGTCTCTGATCCTCCAAACCACACATTCATGATGGCCGGGATATGCTTTGCTTCCCAGGAGAGCACAGTAGGCCGGCCTGTCATGTTGAGCAGTACCAGCGGCTTGCCTGTCTCCACCAACGCCTTGAGCAGACGCGCCTCGGCATCGGGCATGGCAAGGTCGGAGCGCGAGGAGCTCTCACCACTCATGTTAGCCAATTCTCCGAGACATGCCACGATGACATCGGCCTTTTTCGCAGTCTCAACAGCCTCATTGAGGAGTTTTTGGGCATCACCACGGGGCACTGGGCGACCATAACACACAGCTTCCTGACGTACACTGTCATCGTAGATGTTTGATCCCTGCGCATAAAGCACGGTGGCCTTGCCGTTGAGGTAGCGCTGCATGGCCTCCTTGATCGTTGTGTATTTCTCCGGCCGATCCGCTGTAGACCAGCATCCCGGCAGGTTGTTCCTACTGTCGGCAAGAGCACCTATGAGTGCGATGGAACCGGTCTTTTTCAACGGCAGAATGTTGTTGTCATTCTTCAGCAGAACGAAGGTCTGTGCAGCGATGTCGCGTGCCAACTGGCGGTGAGCTGCGGTATAGAGCGAGCTCTTTTCCCGCTTCGTGTCACAATAGCGGTAAGGATCGTCGAAGAGTCCGAGCTTGTATTTTGCTTCGAGCACGCGTCGCACAGCCTGGTTGAGCTCGTCCATCGTCACGGATCCGTCTTCGAGGCATGCCTTGAGCTGGGTCGTGTAAGCACCGGAGCACATGTCCATGTCTGTGCCTGCCTTGAGTGCCTGTGCAGCGCTCGTCTTCTGATCCCCGAATCCCCAGGACGACATCTCGTTGATGGAGCCGTAATCGGTGACGAGGAATCCGTTGAATCCCCACTGCTTGCGCAGCACATCTGTCAGCAGCCAACGGTTACCCGTGGCGGGGGTGCCGTCAACGATGTTGAAGGATGACATCACGGATCCTACGCCTGCCTCCACGGCGGCTTTGTAGGGCGGCAGATACTGGTTGTACATCCTCAGGCGGCTCATGTCCACCGTGTTGTAGTCGCGTCCGGCCTCAGCAGCCCCGTAAAGCGCGTAGTGCTTCAGGCATGCCATCATCTCGTTGGTGGCATACCCTTTCTGTTCACCGGATCCCTGATAGCCGCGCACGGCAGCCGCTCCCATGACCGAGGAGAGGTAAGGATCCTCCCCGTAGCCTTCCGCCACGCGTCCCCAGCGGGCATCGAGGCCTACATCGACCATCGGGCTATAGTCCCAGCAGATGCCGCTGGCCGTAGCTTCCTCGGCTGCCATGCGTGCACCCGCCTCTATAGCCTGCGGGTTCCACGAACAAGCCTGGGCCAGAGGGATCGGGAGCACTGTCTCGTAACCATGAATGACATCGAGCCCGAAGAAAAGTGGGATATGCAGGCGCGTCTTCTTCACCGCAATCTCTTGTAAGGCCTTGATCTTCGCAACCCCTTTCGTGTTGAGCACGGCTCCGAGCTGTCCTTTCTCTATAAGGCCAACGAGGGGTGAGCTGGTCTTGGCACCCGTAGTGAGGTCGGTGCCGGGCATGAGGTTGAGTTGTCCGATCTTCTCCTCTACGGTCATCTTGGCCATGAGGTCATCGACAAACTCCTTCATCGGTTTTTTCTGGGCGAAGAGAGTTGCGGAGAAGAAAAGGAGAGACGAGAGTAACACAGTTGTCTTCTTCATAATCTATTAAGTTCAAAAGTTTTATTTCTAAAAAGCGAAGGGCATGACCTCCCTGTTACTTAAGTAACGGAGGTCATGCCCATTCATTGCATATTATTAGGATTATTTTTGGAACACACGTACATAATCTACTTTCATTGTGGCGGGGAGCACCGTCTCATCCACACCTTTCTGTCCACCCCAGCTTCCGCCCCAAGCAAGGTTGAGGATGATATAGAACGGAGTGTTGAAGGGCCAGTAAGTCTTTGTCTTGTTATCGGGAGTATAAGTGAAGTACTTATTGCCGTCGATGTAGTAAGCTATATAGTCGGCGGTCCACTCACAGGCGTAGACGTGCCAGCCGCCCTCGGCGTTGGCGACATACTGCTCCTTATGCTCCTTGGCTGTTCCGCTGTTGTTGTAAGCGTTGCAGTGGATGGTAGAAGAGACATAGTTGGGGTTGTAGCCAACCTCTTCCATGATGTCGTTCTCGCCGTCTTCCGGCCATTTGGAGAAGTTGACCGGCATCATCCAGAAAGCCGGCCAGGTACCCTTCCCTTTGGGCAGCATGATGCGGGCCTCTATCCATCCGTAGGTCCATCCGGTATTACGGCAGGCGTAGACACGCCCCGAGCAGATGCGGCCCGCACTGTTTTTGTAACACGTGATGTTGAGCACGCCGTCAGCAATGCCTGTCACCTTGTTGTCGTTGACATAATACTGAAGTTCGTTGTTTACCCATCCGGCGTTCTGGATCTCGTGTGTCCAGTCGGTGCCGAGCGAGGTACCGTTGAACTCATCGTGCCATACGAGCTTATATCCGTCGAGTGGCACTTTGATAGAGTCGGAGCCCGGGTTGACGATTTTGTTCGTGGCTTTCTGAACGACGGGGATGTTGAGTGCCTGCGCACCCGATGCCACCTTTACATGTCCGGTCCGCTCTTCTGTGTTCTCGTTGGCCTCGACGGAGACGGTGATGGTTCCGGTGGTTTGAGTCTTTGACACATTGGTTTTTACGCTGACGTTCAACCATTCGTCCTCTGTATAGGCGTGCCATTCTTTGGGCGATTTCACGGAAATAGTATACGTGCCACCTTCTGCGGGCGCCTCGATGTTTGATAGGGAAGCCGTGAGGATCTGCCGGGCCTCGCTGCCTGTATTGCTGTCGTCTCCTCCGTTTCCCCCGCATGCCGTGAGCGACAGTAGAGAGAAGAGAAGGAGAAGTAGGTTGCTCATTTTCATGGATGTGTTTTTGTGTTACTTTGCGGTCTTTTGAATAGTGATGTCACTGATTGTAACCACAGTGCCTGCCGGAGCACCGCCGAAGTCGAACACGACGTTCACCGTCGAAGCATCAGCCGACAGAGATTTGGCCGGAATTTTTATCTCCGTGTCGGTGTCGGCCTTGATGTCATGCCTGTCAGCAGTGAAGAAGACCTTGTCATCGTCAGCACTCGTCACCTTGAAGGTCATGCCGGGGATGTCTGCCGTGGCATGTACTTTCACGCGCATGTCGTAATTTTCCCCGGCCTTGACGGGCAGTAGTGTGCCGAGAAGATCGGTGTGGAAGAACACTTGTGCCTGCCACTGCTGGCTGCTGGCATCGGGGAGCGTCACCTCATACTTGCCGCCACCGAGAGCCTTGAAGCCTATGGGGTCGGGATTGGCAGCCCAGGAGTCTCCGTTGGCATAGTAGAACGACATCATCTTGCTGTCGAAACTGTCGTCGATCTGTTTCCAAATGTTGTTCGGTGAGTTGTAGGTGTAGACAGTAGGATCTTCTATGATCTCCGGCACTTTTGTGCCATCGTCGTTAGCGTGGTCTTTCAGCACGATGTTCTCCACGTTGATGGTCGTGTTGTCAGCATTGCCGCCGAAGTCGAACACGATCTTTATCTGAGAAGCATCTATGCCTTTGAGGTCACTCTTCCAGAAGCATACAGGTTCGCCGGCTTTCAATGTCGTTTTCTCTTCAAAGAGAAAGTTCTTGTCGTCGGAGGCATCCGTCACTTTGATTGTCACTCCGTTGTGGTCAGTGTTGGAAGTGAGGATGACGGAGAAGTCGTAGTTGTTGGCCGCCGACAATGAGATGTTGGAAGGGAGGTGCATCTGTGCTTGCCATTGCTCAGAGGTGGCCTTCGGCAGCGTGATGTTCTCATAGTCGTAGCCGTCCATGCTGTAATTAGGGTCAGCAATCTGGCTCCATCCCGGTGCATAAAAGAACGTGTTAGGCTTGTGGGCAGAAGCCTCCTCCTGGCGCCACATATTAAATTTGCTGTCGGCAACGAATCCTGCGAAGCCGTTCATCTTTGTCTTGTTGACGTGGAAGGTCTGTATGATGCTTCCGTCGGAGATGCCGTTTCGGTTCTTCACCTTACATTCGACGGTGTAGTCGCCGGCCTTTCGGTAGTAAGCAGAGTCGCTGTAGGACGATGAGTAGCGTGAACCGTTGATGATCCATACAGGCGTGATGCCTTGTACGGAGGGGTCGAAGGTAAAGTGAGCTTGGTTCGTGCTCTGGTCGACCGTCACTTTGAAGGCATCGGCATAGTCGTTGACCTGCGGCACCCCGTTGGGGTCAGCCCCACTGTATTCGTCCGGCGAGCAGGCAACAAGTGCAAGCGCAGCGAGACAGGTTATGAATATCTTTGTTTTCATGGTAATCCTGATTTAATTAGTAATTGTTCTGTTGAAGATTTGGATCGGCTGACAGTTCGCTTTGCGGGATAGGCAGATACTTCTTGCTTTCTGTCCAAGCAGCAGTGCGGTAGCCTTCAGCGTCGGGCACGAGGGTCGTGGCAGCCTTGCCGGTGCGTACAAGATCCCAGTAGCGCTTGCCTTCCCCGAGGAACTCGAGATGTCGCTCGTTGATAATGGCATCGATGCTGATACTGGACAGATCGGCTATGCCGGCGCGCTCGCGCACGAGGTTGACATAATGCAGGGCCGTGGCGTTGTCGCCATTGGTACGGATCAAGAGCTCAGCAGCATTGAGCAACGTCTCGGCATAGCGGTAGATGCGGAGGTTGTTGTTGAAGTTGAGGTCGGCATCCCATCCGGCATCCTTGACGTTGTCGACCAACGGCAGGTATTTGCCTTGGAAGAGGCCTGTGTTCATATAACCCGGCGTGTAGGTGATGCCATTGGCAGCTGCCACGGCATCGGCATTGAAGACAGAGGCATCACGCCGCGTGTCTTGGCCGGAATACATGTCGTAGGCTTCCTTGCGCACAACACCAAAGCTCCAACCGTTGTCCACGCCGTCTACGCCGGAGGTCCAGCCTCGTGGACCGAGCAGACGGGGCAGCACTGTGCCACCGACTGCAAGGGGTGAGCTCCAACCGCGCAGGTGGTTGTTGTCGTCATAGTTGATCTCATAGATGCTCTCCGAGCACCATTCGCTGCTCTCTGCCCATAATGTCTTGAAGCTTGGGTTGAGGCTGTAGTCACCGCTTTGGATGATCTCATTCATGTAACCAAGAGCCTTGTTGTAACGGCTCTCATCGTTCTGATACATCACCATCTCGGCATAAATCATATAAGCGAAGGCTTTCGTGACTCGTCCTTCCTTGCCGGAAGCAGCTTTCATCGGCAGGACGGAACCATACTTGTCGAACACCTCTTCCAAGTCGGTGATGACATTGTTGTAGACCTCGTCGGCATTGACCTGTGGGGCCTTGTAGTCACCGCTGAGGTTCGTGGTGAAGTAGGGAATGTTGCCCCAGAATTTCCACAAAATCATGTAGTAATAGTCGCGGAGCACGCGTGCCTGTGCTACATAATTGTTGGCGTTGTCCTGCGTGAGATCCGTACCCGTTGCGGCGAGCGCCTTGTCGACATAGCTGATAAGGTCGTTGCAGCGCTTGACACCACTGTATTCGTCGGTCCACAGTGAGGAGAGTGTGTTTTCAGAGGTCGCCTTGAAGTTGAACATCAGCTGCCAGGCGAGCATGTCGCTTGCCGTGGCACCGCCAGGGTAGCAGTCGTCGCTCATGATGTCGCTGCAAAGGTTTGTCGGGGCATAGCTGCCGTTGCCCCAGTCGGCCCAATGGAGTGGGTCGTAGGCGGCAACGAGTGCCTCCTGAATATGATCGTCGGTGGTATAGTATTCGTTGACATCATCGGCGGTCGGCGACTCTACGTCGAGGAAGCTCTCACCGCAACCTGTGAGCCCAGTCAACGTCAGGCTCATGATGCCAAGAAGAAATATATGTCTTGTTTTCATAATATGCTGATATTATATATGCTGATATATATGTTTTCAGAAAGAAGATTAGAGCGTGATGTTGAATCCGACGGTCCATGTACGCGCCTGAGGATAGACACCGTAGTCGACACCTAACGAGGTGCCGCCTGAAGCGATCTCCGGATCGAAGCCGTGATACTTCGTGAAGGTGAGCAGGTTCTCGGCGCTGACATAGAAGCGGAGGCGTTCGATCATCAGTTTCATCGTGAGGCTCTTCGGGAGCGTATAGCCTAAGGTGATGTTCTTCAGGCGAAGGTAAGAACCATCAAAGATGTAAAGATCACTCGACTGCCAGTTGGTGGCGTCGCCGTTGTACAGACGTGGGATCTTGTTGGATGTGCCGGGGCCTGTCCAACGACCGAGCATCCAGGAAGGATAGTTGCTGGAGGCAATATCGGTACGACGGGTAGCGTCGAAGACATCCACGCCGGCAACACCCTGCCAGAACATGTTGAAGTCGAAACCTTTCCATGCGGCATTGAAGTTGATACCGTAGGTCCACTTAGGTGTACCGTTTCCGATATCGGTGCGGTCGTTGTTGTCGATCTGTCCGTCACCGTTGACATCGACGAAGCGCACGTCACCGGCTTGTGCATTGGGTTGTATAGGCTTGCCGTCAGCGTTGACATAACTGTTGACCTCATCTTGAGTCTGGAAGATACCGGCTGTCTTGTATCCATAGAAGAACGGGAACGGATGTCCATTCTCGGCACGCGTGATGGTGCCTATGCCCTGGAAGGAGTCAAGGTCTGCATAACCGGTCTCGTTGCCATACTCCAGGAGCTTGTTGCTCAGATAAGAGGCATTGCCCTTGATGGAGAAGTTAGCGTCAGCAATGTGCCACTTGTAGCCAAGTTCGAACTCTACACCGCGGTTGCGCATGTCGCCTACGTTGCCAATAGGCTTCGCCTCGCCCACATAAGACGGGATGTTCATCGTCATCAGCATGCCATTGGTACGTTTGTTGAAATAATCGACCGTGAAGGTCAGGGCAGAGTGGAAGAAGGCAAAGTCGAGACCGAGGTCTGTCTGCTCACTCTCCTCCCATTTGAGGTCGGGGTTGGCAAGTCCGCTGGCCTTGGAGCCGAGCGCCATTGACACAGGATTGCCGAAATAATAGTTGTTGCCGGAAGCCGTGTTCACGGTATAGCGGAAGTTACCAATGTTGTCGTTACCGTTCTTACCCCAGGAGAAGCGTGCCTTCAAGGCATTCAACCATTGGGGCATCTTCAGGTAAGGCTCGTTGGCAATGTTCCAACCCAAAGAGAAGGATGGGAACGTACCGAACTTATGATTGCTTCCGAAGCGGCTGGAACCGTCGCGACGGATGGTGAACTGTGCCATGTAGCGTTCCTGATAGTTGTAAGAGGCACGTCCGAAGAGAGAGGTCATCTTATAGGGGTCGTAAGGATAGGCATTGACGGAATGATCCACTACAGCGCCGTTGACGGTAGTGCCGTCACTGCCGTAGGTCAGTCGGTAGGTACCATTGGCATAAGCGATAGAAGGCTTGTCAGGATTGACAAGATACTTGCGGGATCCGTCGATCTGATACCCACTGTAGGATAGGGCGCTCTGGCCGAGGACGATGTTGAAATGATGGTCCCCCAGGGTCTTGTCATAAGTCAGCGTGTTCTCTACCTGCCAGGTCGTGTTGCGGCAGTTGTTCACTGTGGCATTGGTGTACTGTGCGTTATTGTTGGCAGAGTTGTAGAAAGTCTGAAGTGTAGCAGTCTCCGATCCCCAGAAAGCCATGTCTGCCATGTATGAGAACCGATATTTGAGGTCGTCGATGACACCGAGCTCAGCGGCGAAGTTACCGGTGAAATGGTGGCTCCAGGAAGGCTGCGAGGGCTCGAGAAGCAAGCCGAGTGGGTTGTTCATCTCATTGTAGGCAGTGCCTGGAATCGTGACAATGTTTCCGTTCTTGTCCGTGACATCCTGATAAGGCGTGAGCACACCTTTTGAATCTTTCGAATAATCGGTGTAGGTGTAGCGGTTGTGCTGGTCGATAGCTGCCTGACCGGTTACAAAGACCGGTAGGACAGGTGAGAGCGCAAGGGCTGAACCCAGCACGGAGCCCCAAGTGGAGTTGGCTGTGATGCTTGTGCCCTTGATACGTGCGTAAGAGAGATTAACGTTGAAATCGAGCTTATTGAGGAAATGGCGCTCCTTTGTAGCGTCAAAGATATTCATGCTCGTGTTGGAACGGAGTGTCAGACGGTTGTAGTTGGACTTGCCGTAGTTGCCGCCTACAATACCTTCCTGATCGTAGTAACCCATGGAAAGGTAATATTTCACGCGGTCGTTGCCTCCGTTGACAGAGACATCATGCTTCTGTACAGGCGCATTGTCGTTGAAGACTACATCCTGCCAGTCTGTACCTGTGGTGACGGCGTTGCCGTTGATGTCTGTCAGATGATAGGGGTCTGCGTAGAGTGGAGCTTGCCCTGAGTTGACGTACTGCTCATTCTGAAGGATAGCATAGTCGGTAGCGTTGAGCACGTCACGCTTGCGCCATTTCGACTGCCATCCGTAGGAGAAGTTGTAGCTGATCTGTGCTTTTCCGCTCTTGCCTTGCTTAGTGGTCACAAGGATAACACCGTTGGCGGCGCGCGCCCCGTAGATAGCCCCTGAAGCAGCATCTTTAAGCACTTCTATACTCTCAATATCATTGGGGTTGAGGGCATCGATGCCGGATGAGCCCTCGTAGGGGATGCCGTCGATGATATATAGCGGGTCGGAGTTGTTGATGGTTCCGGTACCACGCACGCGGATACGCGCTGCGGCTCCCGGCTGACCGGAGTTGGACGTGACATTGACACCCGCCGCGAGGCCTTTGAGTGCGTTGTCGACACGCACCGGAGCGGTCTCAGCAAGGTCGGAAGCATCGACCTTGGCGATAGATGCCGTGACGACGCTCTTCTTCTGAACACCATAACCGATGATCACGACTTCAGAAAGGCTCTTCTGATCTTCAAGAAGGGTGATGTGCATGTCCTGCGCACCTTTCTTCTCCTGCGGCATATATCCTATGTAGGAGAAGGCGAGGGTAGCACCCTGCTGACCTTTGAAGGAGAAGTGACCATTGAGGTCGGTGACAGTACCACGGGAGCTTCCTTTCTCCATGACGGAAGCGCCGATGATGGGCTCACCGGTCTTGTCGATGACGGTACCGGAGAACAGAATGTCCTGGGCCCACGTCATGACACAGCATAGCAGAGCCACCAATAAGGTAATGAATCTTGCTTGTCTCATATAACTAAGGTATTAATGTTGTTTTAGATCTTAATAAATCTTTGTATTCATAGGTGCAAAGTTAAAGAATAAGCAGACACAAAAAAAGACGTTGAACTTGAAAAGTGGATGCTTATATGGGCTGTATTGTAATTAAATGTCTATATATCAATACTTTAATAAATAAATCAGCATGCGTGAAAAGTGGATGTAATAAAGATTGATCGTTCGTATGTTAAGAGCTGCATGATGGCTTTCTGGTTGCTGTACAGGGTTAGGTCACAGAGTTCTCCTGTCGTTAAGGGGTTATGATTACCACTTTATGCTCATTCCTCATTTGGTGCTAACAGTTTGACTATCAATTCTTCAAATCTTTTTTGCCCACTCTTGTTCTCCACTTTTTTCCTATATTGTCATTTCTCTCACACATATTTTCATTAAATTTGCATGCGTGCAATCTGCTTCAGATTATAATCCATTAAAATAATAAGCCTCATGAAGAAACTAACGATTCAAGTAAAACGACTGACAACCGTACTGATCGCTGCCTTTCTTTTCCTGCCTGCCACAAGGACGCGGGCGCAAGGGATAGAACAGCAGGTGGAAAATTATCTCTCACGCATGACGCTCGATGAGAAGATAGCGGTCATTCATGCACAGAGCAAGTTTTCAGCCCGTGGCGTTCCCCGTCTCGGCCTCCCTGACTTTTGGACAGATGACGGTCCCCACGGCGTTCGCCCCGATGTGCTGTGGGACGAATGGGAACAGGCGGGACAGACCAACGACTCGTGTGTTGCCTTCCCCGCCCTGACGTGTCTCGCCGCCACGTGGAACCCGAGCTTGTCTCACCTCTATGGCAAGAGCTTAGGCGAAGAGGCGCTCTATCGGGGCAAGGACATGATTCTCGGACCGGGTGTGAACATCTACCGCACGCCGCTCAATGGCCGCAACTTCGAATATATGGGCGAGGATCCGTTCCTGACCTCAACGATGGTGGTGCCTTACATCCAGGGCATGCAGGAGAACGGCGTGTCGGCGTGTGTGAAGCATTTTGCCCTTAACAACGACGAGGAGCACCGATTCCAAGTGAACGTCAAGGTGTCAGACCGTGCCTTGCACGAGATTTATCTTCCGGCTTTCAAGGCTGCCGTGGAGCAAGGACATGTGTGGGCACTCATGGGAGCCTATAACCTATATAAAAATGAGCACAACTGCCACAACGAATATCTGCTTAACAAGATTCTGAAAGGAGATTGGAAGTTCGACGGTGTCGTTGTGAGCGACTGGGGAGGTACCCATGATACCGACCAGGCGGTGAAGAACGGCCTTGACATGGAGTTCGGTACCTGGACCAACGGTCTGAGTGAAGGCGTGTCCAATGCTTACGACAACTATTATCTTGCCAATGCCTATAAAAAAGGCATCCTCAGCGGTAAATATATGGAGAAGGAACTCAACGACAAGGTTCGCCGCGTGCTTCGTCTCTATTTCCGTACGACGATGGCTCCGCGTGGCCACGGCTTCCTTTGCTCCGAAGCCCATTATGAAGCAGCCAGACGGATAGCAGAAGACGGTATCGTGCTGTTACAGAACAAAGGCAATGTCCTTCCTCTGACTTTGAATGCTCAAAGCGATCATCGCAATCGTCTTCCCCGCGTCCTCGTCGTCGGCGAGAATGCCATCAAGATGATGACGGTCGGCGGAGGTTCTTCTTCGTTGAAGGTACAGCGCGAGATTTCACCACTCAAAGGTTTGCAGGACCGGCTTCAAGGCATTGCCGACGTGGAGTATGAGCGTGGGTATGTCGGTGACACTTCCGGCAATTACAATGGTGTGACGACAGGGCAGGATCTCAAGGACAGCCGGTCGAAGCAGCAACTTATCGATGACGCGGTGAAGAAGGCTAAAGATGCTGACTATGTCATTGTCTTCGGCGGTTTGAACAAGAGTGACTATCAGGACTGTGAAGGCCACGACCGCAGGCAATACGGTCTGCCTTATGCGCAGGACACCTTGGTGGAGGCCTTGGCAAAGGTGAACAAAAAGCTTGTTTTTGTCAATATATCCGGCAATGCCGTGGCCATGCCCTGGAAGGACAAGGTGCCGGCTATCGTTCAAGGCTGGTATATCGGCTCAGAGGCCGGCCGTGCGTTGGCTGCCGTGCTCTGTGGTGACGCGAACCCGTCAGGAAAACTGCCGTTTACGTGGCCGGCTTCCCTGAAGGATGTCGGAGCTCATGCCTTAAACGCCTATCCGGGCACATGGCGCGAGGGGCATAAGATCATCGACGAGGAATATAAGGAAGGCATCTATGTGGGTTATCGCTGGGCCGATGCTCATAAGACACATCCGCTCTTCGCTTTCGGACACGGACTGAGCTACACGTCGTTCAAGCTTGCCAATCTGCGTCTCTCACGGTCGTCGATGGCGCTTGGGGACAGTTTGAAGGTGACGGTCAGTGTGACCAATACGGGCAAGCGTGCCGGAGCCGAGGTCGTACAGCTTTATATTCATGACGCTAAGGCCAGCGTGGACCGGCCCTACAAGGAGCTGAAAGGGTTCGGCAAGGTGTTCCTGCAGCCCGGAGAGACCAAAGATGTCGATATCACCATTGGCAAGGATGCCCTGAGCTTCTACGACGAAGCCTCTGCTTCCTGGAAAGCAGAGGCCGGTGTCTTCACCGCACTTATAGGCGATGCATCCGATAATATAACGCTCAAGAAAGATTTTCGCTTACAGTAGCAAGAATAAATAGTCTTATTCAACGGCATTTATCCGATAAAAGCATTAACTTTGCACAATAATGTCAAAGCGATTGTTTTTATCGGATTATTTTTTTTGAAAGGTTATAACACGATGCATCAGATTATTACCCATTTCACCGACGACGACCTTTATAAGTTCTCCATGTGCTGTGCCGTCATCGACAACTACCCGCGCGCGCAAGTAAGATATGTGTTTGTAGACCGTAACAACACCGTCTACCCTTCCGGCTTTGCCGGGCTTGTCAAGGAGCAGATCAAGATGTTGGAGCACGTTGTCATCACGGATGAAGAGATCGCCTTCATGCGCCGCAAGTGCTATTACATGCCCGAATGGTTCTTCACCTACCTCCGCGGCTTCCGCTACGACGCTCGCTGGACCCATGTCAGCCAGGACGCTGAAGGACATCTGCATATCATGTTTGAGGGTGCCTGGAGCGACACGATCTTGCTCGAAGTGAAGGTGCTCGCCATTGTCTCGGAGCTTTATTATATGGTGACAGGTCTGAACAAAGAGTTCGACTACGACGATTACTACAAACGCACGTATGAGAAAGGCGAGAAGCTGCTCTCCGCCGGATGCATCTACAGCGACTTCGGCACGCGTCGCCGCGCGTCGTTCAAGGCAGAGGATGTCATCGTCAGGGCGTTCCGCGACTGTCAGCAGAGCCGCGGCGACTGGAAAGGGCGCTTCGTGGGCACAAGCAATGTCTACCTCGCCATGAAATATGACCTCACGCCGGTCGGCACGATGGCACATGAGTTTATATGCGCCATCGGCGGCATGTATGGTCCGCAGATGGCCAACCACATCGCCATGAACGCCTGGAGGCACACGTTCAACGGAGCCCTCGGAACTTACCTCTACGACTCCTTCGGCTGGGACATCTTTTCGCTCAACTTCTCCGAAGACTTTGCCAACCTCTTCAAAGGGTTGCGCGTGGACAGTGGCGACAACCGCAAGGAGTTGGCGAAGATCGTGGCAAAGTATCAGTCGCTCAACATCGACAGCCGTACCAAGCAGGTCATCTTCTCCAATGCGCTGACAACGGATGAGGCCATTGAGATTCAGCAGTATGCCTCGAAGGTTGTAAAGCCCTCGTTTGGCATCGGCACCCATTTCACGAACGATTTCCCCCATGTGGCTCCGATGAATACGGTCATCAAGCTTGTTGCCGCGAAGATAACAGAATCGTGGCCTTTCTACAACGACACGTGCAAGATATCTGAAGACGACGGCAAACATACCGGTAAACCGGAAGTTATAGAACGCTTCCTTGCTTTATTACATCAAAATGGAAAAGAATAAGATCGCAGCGCATGCCTCGCTGCTTGTCGCGAATATTATCTTTGGTTTGGGCGTGCCCATCACGAAGCTCCTGCTTGACAACTGGGTGTCGCCGATGGCCTGGATGGCCACGCGCTGTATCGGCGCGGCTGTCATCTTCTGGGCTGTCTCCCTCTTTATGCCGAAGGAGAGGGTACCGATAAAGGATCTCTTCGTGATCATGGTCGGCGGTTTGATAGGCTTCCTCGTGTCGCAGACCTTCACGGCATGGGCTATCGACTACAGCACACCTACCTACGTGTCGTTTATCGGCACCCTGACTCCCGTGATGACAATGGTGTGTGCCGCTCTCTTCATCGGTGAGCGCATCTCGGGCAGAGGCCTTGTGGGGGTTGTCATCGGCATCATAGGCGCCATGCTCATGGTGGTCATGAACTGGCAAGGCGGAGCCGGCAAAAATGATGTCCTCGGCATAGGCTTTGCCCTGCTCAGTCTGCTGACATGGGCTATCTATCTCATCATCACCCGCAAAGTGTCGGCTAAGTATTCGGCCGTGACGCAGATGAAGTGGATCTTCCTTGTGTCGAGTGTGGCCATCTTGCCTTTCTCCTGGAGCGACCTTGCCCATTCCACCCTTTACAGCAGTGCCTGGCAATGGAGTGGCGTGTTGGAGATGGCGTATATTGTCGTGCTGGCCACGGTGGTGGGTTTCTTTGCCATCCCCTTTGCCTCCCGTTACTTGAAGGCGACGACGGTCAGCGTCTATACGAACCTCCAGCCCATCCTCGCCTCGTTTGTCGCGATAGCCCTCGGGCAGGACTTGCTGACGTGGGACAAACCCGTAGCCCTCATCCTCGTCCTGCTGAGCGCTTATATGGTGAGCAAAAGGAGTTAGGGAGAGTTAAGAGTTAGGAGGTAGGAGTTAGGAGGTAGGAGTCATTTCCTGTTTTCGTCATTTTTTACTACTATATAGGTAATTTCCTATAGATCAGTATATAATCAACTAAGAGTTTGCAATTTTGGGTGTCCCATTGATGACTTGATGCTGCCAGCCTCGGAGATTCTGTGCTAATAACCAAGACAAGAAGAAGAAAAAAAGAACATTTTAATAATTCTTAATATATTTGGCTTTTAGAAGAAT